>NZ_CP108538.1:8737500-8890693 GCF_035994185.1 Streptomyces sp. NBC_01217 | reverse complement strand
CATCGCTGCGCGATGTGCAAGCGGACTGCCCCGCTGCGCGGGGCAGTTGCGCAACCCGCTCCGCGGGTTGCGAACCCCAGGGCTGCGCCCTGGGGTTGATGAGCGGTTCGCTTCGCTCACCGCGCCCGGCAAAGCCGGGCCAACTCCCTCCCGCTTCGCTCCAGGAGTTGAGGGGGCCGGCCCGCGTTGCGGGCCGGTGGGCCCCGCTGTGCGGGGGGCCCGGCTGGCTGGGTGTCAGGTCCGGCTAATTTGGCCTTGACATAGAGGGGTTGACGGGTGCTTCGCACTCGTCTTTCCCACTCGTCTGAGGGTGTGTCCGCTGCGCTCCCCCACCCTGGATCCTTCCGGCTGCGCCTCCAGGACCTGAAGCCCGCTGCGCGGGCTTGGCTGGCTACGAGGGGAAGGGGCTCTCGTTCGTGCCGGGTTTCAGTGTAGCGGGTGCATCAGGTTGATGCAGCATGTACCGTTGGCGGAAACGCGAGATAGGGTCTAGCGGTTTGCCATAGGTTAATCAACCCATGATCTCCAGCGGGAGTGAGGAGGGTCGCACTGTCCGTTGTCAATTGCTTGCTGGTGAGCACGTTTCGGGCTCACCGACTCCCCAGAGTAAAGGAAAACACAGTCGGGATAGACCGGCTGCATTCCGTACCAGCCGATCGATATGAGGAGGATGAGCATGAGGGAGGCGAGGGGGTGCTTCCACGAGGGAGGACCTGAGAGGGGGCGGATCACGCAGAGAGCGTAAGGCAACCAA
Source organism: Streptomyces sp. NBC_01217 (assembly GCF_035994185.1). Classification (NCBI taxonomy): domain Bacteria; kingdom Bacillati; phylum Actinomycetota; class Actinomycetes; order Kitasatosporales; family Streptomycetaceae; genus Streptomyces; species Streptomyces sp. NBC_01217. The sequence goes on along the minus strand of NZ_CP108538.1, from coordinate 8,889,939 downwards.
GATTACCCACTCACGACGCGGTCCCTCATCGTCCCACGCGTGCTATCTCGTCCTAGAAATGGGCATTATGACTGTCGTTCAGCTCCGAGAACATCAGGTAGACCAGCGGTCGGCGTTCCGAAAGTGGGTGGGATTCCCTGCAAGATCATCTGTGCCCCCTCAGGGTGCCCGGGGCACGATCGTGTCAGCGACCGGCTCGGGCAAGACGATCACTGCCGCCGCGTGCGCGCTGGAGTCGTTCACGGACGGCCGGATCCTCGTCACCGTCCCGACCCTGGACCTGCTCGCGCAGACCTCCCAGGCGTGGCGCCTGGTAGGCCACACCGCCCCGATGGTCGCGGTGTGCTCGCTGGAGAACGACACGGTGCTGGGCTCCCTGGGGGTGCGCACCACCACCAACCCGATCCAGCTCGCCCTGTGGGCCGGGCAGGGGCCGGTCGTCGTGTTCGCCACGTACGCCTCCCTCGTGGACCGCGAGGACATCGACGCACCCGAGGGCCAGCGGAAGGTTCGCGGGCCGCTGGAGGCCGCTCTGGCGGGCGGGGAGCGCCTGTACGGCCAGCAGATGACCCCGTTCGACCTCGCGATCGTGGATGAGGCCCACGGAACTGCCGGTGATCTTGGTCGGCCGTGGGCGGCGATCCACGACAACGCCCGCATCCCCGCCGACTTCCGCCTGTACCTGACCGCGACGCCGCGCATCCTGGCCGCGGCCCGGCCGCAGAGGGGCGCGGACGGCCAGGAGGCGGAGATCGCGACCATGGCCGACGACCCGGACGGCACGTACGGCGCGTGGCTGGCCGAACTGGGGCTCTCGGAGGCGATTGAGCGCGAGATCCTCGCCGGGTTCGAGATCGACGTGCTGGAGATCCGCGATCCCTCGCCCGTCCTCGGGGAGTCCGAAGAGGCCCGGCGCGGCCGGCGCCTGGCGCTCCTGCAGACCGCGCTCCTGGAGCACGCGGCGGCGTACAACCTGCGCACTGTCATGACGTTCCACCAGAAGGTGGAGGAAGCGGCCGCGTTCGCGGAGAAGCTGCCAGAGACCGCTGCCGAGCTGTACGTCAACGACGCCTCGGACGACGACCTAGCGGCCGCGGACCGGCTGCCGAAGTCGTCGATCGACGCGAAGTTCTACGAGCTGGAGGCCGGCCGCCACGTCCCGCCGGACCGGATGTGGTCGGCGTGGCTGTGCGGCGACCACCTCGTGTCCGAGCGGCGTGAGGTGCTGCGGCAGTTCGCCAACGGCATCGACGCCACCAACCGGCGCGTACACCGGGCGTTCCTCGCCTCCGTGCGCGTGCTCGGGGAGGGCGTGGACATCACCGGCGAGCGGGGAGTGGAAGCCGTCTGCTTCGCCGACACCCGCGGCTCCCAGGTCGAGATTGTGCAGAACATCGGCCGGGCGCTCCGGCTCAACAGGGACGGCTCCACCAAGGTGGCCAGGATCATCGTGCCGGTGTTCCTGGAGCCCGGCGAGGACCCCACCGACATGGTCGCCAGTGCCAGTTTCCGCCCTCTTGTAGCCGTCCTCCAGGGCCTCCGCAGTCATGATGAACGACTCGTTGAGCAGCTCGCCTCCCGCGCCCTCACCAGCGGGAAGCGCAAGGTCCACGTCCAGCGTGATGAGGACGGGCGGATCGTCGGGGCCGGCGGCAAGAGCGAGGGCGAAGACCAGGAGCAGGACGACACGCAGGCCGCCGCCGAAGCGGCCCTACTCCATTTCTCCAGCCCGCGCGACGCGGCGACCATCGCCGCGTTCCTGCGCACCCGGGTCTACCGGCCGGAGTCCCTGGTGTGGCTTGAGGGCTACCAGGCCCTCATCCGATGGCGGGCGGAGAACGAGATCACCGGCGTCTACGCCGTGCCCTACGACGTCGAGGTCGAAGTGGGGGTCACGAAGGATTTCCCCCTCGGGCGGTGGGTGCACCAGCAGCGGAAGGCGCTGCGGGCGGGTGAGCTGGAGGAACGGCGCAAGACCCTGCTGGACGCGCCCGAGGCCGGCATGGTCTGGGATCCCGGAGAGGAGGCGTGGGAGAACAAGCTCGCCGCGCTCCGGTCCTACCGGCGGGCCACGGGGCACCTTGCTCCGCGTCAGGACGCGGTCTGGGGCGAGGGCGAGGCGATGGTGCCTATCGGGCAGCATCTCGCCAATCTCCGGCGCAAGGGCGGTCTGGGCAAGGACGCGGACCGGGCGGCGGAGCGCGCGCAGCAGCTGGCCTCGGTCGATGAGGACTGGGACTGCCCGTGGCCGCTGGACTGGCAGCGCCACTACCGCGTCCTCGCGGATCTGGTCGACGCCGACGGCCAGCTGCCCGACATCGCACCTGGGGTGCTGTTCGAGGGTGATGACCTGGGCAAGTGGCTCCAGAGGCAGAAGAATCCGGGCACCTGGACACAGCTGTCGACCGAGCAGCAGGAACGGCTCTCGAAGCTGGGCATGCAGCCCGACCAGGCGCCGTCCCCCGCCCCGGCGGCGGCGCGTACGACGAAGAGTCCGAGCAAGGCGCAGCAGGCGTTCCAACGCGGCCTGACGGCCCTTGCGCAGTGGGTGGAGCGGGAAGGCGTGGGCCGACCGGTACCCCGGAAGGCGATGGAGACCTTGCCCGACGGAAGCGAGACCAAGCTCGGCATCTGGTACAGCAACACCAAGTCCAGGCGGAACAAGCTCACCGCCGAACAACTCGACGCACTACGCAAGCTCGGGGTGGAGTGGGCCGTGTAGCGTCCGGTGCTGGTTTCCATAGCAAGTCGCTTCCGCATCGGCAGACAACACCCTCGGAGAGCAGGTGCACATGAGAGAAGTACGCAAGAGAATCATGGCCGTATCCGGAATGCTGGCGGCTGTCGTCCAGGACGACTTCAAGTTCCCGGCAGGAGTGGGCTCTCGGTGATACCCCAGATCCAGAGGGCGCGTTCGGGTGGACAGTGGCTCGGGACACGGGCCGCCCTCCGCGTTCCCGTCGTACTGATAACTCTCGTCGCCGGCGCGGTGGGAACCGCCTCCTGTGGCCAGGACAGCCCCGGCGTGGCATCGCCACAAGCGCCGAGGACAGTGGCACCTCGTCCCGAGCCGTCCGCAACACAGACCCTGCCGCAGGCCTCCGCTCTGCCCAAGCATGCGGTGACCAGCGACAAACAGGCCACGCTTAGCCCAGAAAGGACGATGGCCACGGGATACACCGGGAACGATTTCCTCACCGGACTGGCAAAGGACTGGAAGATCCGACTCGAAAAGCCCGTCGAGCAGGAGATGCCCGACGGGAAAATGAGGACGTACGTTCACGGGCGCGGCAAGAACGGGATGACCCTGTCGGCCGGCTACGCCGATCACAAGAACATGTCCTCCCTGCTGTGCCGCGCGGGTACGAAGGAACCAGGCGATTTCGAGTTCCTGGCTTCCTGCACAGGTCTCGACGTCGCCGGAATCGACCATGCCAAGGCGTCCTCGTGGCTCGACCGGGCGAAGAAGGAGACCGACTCCCTGTACGAGAAGCAGGTGACCAAGACGGGAATCGAACAAGAGTACGTTGTCAGCGGAGTGTTGGTCTCAGGCCCGGTGAGGATGGTTCTGCACCGCACATACGGGAGGTACTCACTGAGGATCCTCGGAGGCGCAGCGGTGTAGAGGCATCAGCAGGATTTTGGGGTCAAGGCCCCTCGTCCACCTCGGATTGGAGTGGGCAGCCGAGGCCTCGGAGCGCGCGGTGGAGCGCGCGGCGCAGCTCACCGCGATCGACCCGGACTGGAACTGCCCCTGGCCGCTGGACTGGCAGCGCCACCACCGCGTCCTCGCCGACCTGGCCGATGCCGACGGCCAGCTGCCCGGCATCACACCCGGCGTCCTCATGGACGGCGACGACATCGGACTGTGACTGGAGCAGCAGAAGCGGCCGGGCACCTGGGCGCGGCTCCTGCCCGAGCAAGGCGCAGCAGGCGTTCCAGTGCGGGCTGACGGCACTCGCGCAGTGGATGCAGGCGACAGGACACAATGCAAAGGCAACGGAGCTCCTCGGATACAGGCTGTCTTGGTCGACTGCCAATACCAACGAGCTCCGTTGTCCTGCGTCAGAAATCCTTCAACTGGATTGCGTGACCTGTGGAGACGCTAACTCCCGGCCTTGGGTCAAGGCCCAGTGTCCTGTGGAGATCCGCCCCGTCGTTCAGCCAGCCCGGTCAGGCCGACTGGGTCTTCGGCGTTAGCGGGCGGGCTGCTGCGCGCGGTTGCGAATCCGGACTGTCAGCGTGCCGGCGCAGCCGGCGAGTATGCCAAAGACGAGCGCCGCCGACACGCCTGAGCCTACGGAGACGTAATAGAGCAGGGGTCCACCGGTGCTGCCTTGATAGGAGAGGAGCGAGTGCCAGACGCCGCTCACCACCACGCCCAGGGTGATGGCGGCGACGGCGCCGAGCGAGTAGGTGGGGTAGGTGACGCGGTCGAGCAGGACGGGCAGCAGCCGCAGCCCCCACCAGACCAGGGCGAGCAGCGCCACGTCGCCGAGCCGGTACAGCAGCCAGCGCCCGGGAGCGGAGCCGGTGGGCAGGGTCCAGGCGCCAAGCTGGATCCACTGCCGCAGCAGATCACCGGGCTCGGACAGTCGCCCGTTGCCCGTGAACCCGGTCTGTATGCGCCCGAGCACCCGGTCGTTTGACAGGACGGCGAGGGCGATGGCGACCACGGTAGTGCCCAGGGTCGCGGCGAGCCGCGCGGTGGCCGCGGTCGGCACGGACCGGCCAGGTGGGGGTGTCACCTCGGGCCGCAGCAGGGTCATGAGGCCGACGGCGGCCGCGGCGGCGACCAGGGCAGCGCCCACCGGCAGTTCGCGGCCCTGGGACATGGCGCTCGCGAGGCCAGGCAGCAGCCGGAACGCGGCGGAGCCACCGGAAGCGACCATCCAGGGTGCGGACACAGTGACGGCGAGCATGGCCGCGACGATGCCCCAGCCCCACAGGGCCGCCACGGCGACGGCCGCGCGTCCGGTGCCGCGGACCGGCAGCCGGCGCAACAGGGGCACCGCGCCGCACGCAAAGAGCACGACGAGCGCGGTGTAGCGCACCCGCACGGCGGTCTCTCTCAGAGCCGCGTAGTCCGCGCCGTGACCGGGCGCGCCTGCGGGGTCGGTGAACTGCGCTGACGACGGGAGGTCGGTCGACCAAGGCATCGTCCAAGCGACCAGGCGGTTCGCCTGGTCAGGGCCGAAAAACCGTGTGGCGCCGGGCAGACTGAGTGCGTGGGCGCTGGTCCCCGCCCACCACAGCAGCCCCACCAGCAAAAGCGCCCCCACGACTGCGGGTGCTAGGTCCTGTACGGAGTTCAGATCACGGTTCGGGCAATCCGCAGCGCGGAACCGTGTGCGCTTGATAGGCCATCAGGTATGGCACGTGGCGATGTGACCGATGAGCAGTGGTCCCTGATTGAGCCCCACCTCCCGCTGGGAGTATCCGGACCCATACCTGACCTGCGAAAACACTTCAACGCGACGATGTGGCGGTTCCGCACCGGCAGCCCCTGGCGAGACGTGCCTGCCGAGTACGGTCCGTGGTCGAGCGTCTACGACCGCTTCCGTATCTGGACGCGCGAGGGCGTCTTCCAGCACCTGATGGAGACGGTCATCGGTTATGCCGCAGAACGCGGTGAGGCAGACCTGTCGCTGGTCAGCGTGGACTCTGCTACCTCCCGCGCTCACCACCACGCCGCCGGGATGGTTCTGGACGAAGAGCAGTTGGAAGCGCTGGTGGAGGCCGCAGAGTCCGAAAAGGGGGCGGGAAGAAGGGACGGGAGCCGCAATACGATCAGGACGGGGACCCGGAACGAGCCGAGCGGCAGCGGTTGCGGCGACGCCGCCGGGCCCGTTTGAAGGCTGCTGAGCTCGGTCGTTCCCGGGGCGGGCTGACCAGCAAGGTGCACTTGTCAGCCGAACGGCGCTGCCGTCCACTGTCGTTCGTCCTCACCCCCGGCCAGGCCGGTGACAGCCCGCAGTTCGCGCGGGTCGTGGACAAGATCAAGGTCCGTGGCAGGAGGGGCCGGCCCCGCACCCGCCCGGACGCGGTCGCCGGCGACAAGGCGTACTCCTCCCGCCGCAACCGCGCCTACCTGCGCAAACGCCAAATCCGGGCGGTGATCCCGGAGAAGGCGGACCAGACGGCCAACCGCAAAAAGAAGGGCTCGCGCGGAGGCCGCCCCGTCAGTCACGACGCCGAGCTGTACAAGGACCGCAACACGGTCGAGCGGTGCATCAACCGGCTGCGCAACTGGCGCGGGATCGCCACCCGCTACGACAAGACTCCCGAGAGCTACCTGGCCGGACTCCACCTGTGCGGCACGATGCTGTGGCTACGCAGCATCACCCGACGAGCATGATCTGAACTCCGTACAGGACCTAGTACCAAGTCGACAGCGTTTTTCCGTACAGCGTCGTGCGACCGGTGTAGTAGAGGATGGCCTGCTGGTTCCTCCAAGTCCAAAGTATCGGCGCGATGTAGAACAAGAGGTTGGAGGCCCTGATTTGGCGCCAGGATCCCCACCCGCCGCCGCCAGCACGCCACTGGGCCCACTGAATACCCAGGTCGTCGTCCACCACGGCCACATCAATCACGGTGTTGTGTGCCGTGTCAGTATCCGGACCGTAGGAGACCATCGTGGGGTGACTGGTAGAGATATTTCCGTTGACCAACCCCGGGATCTCGATCCAGCGACCGATCCAATCGACGTCATTGTCCGCAAGTCCGCTCGGGTCGAAACTGCCATACGTGTAGTACACGTGACCGTTAGTACCGGTGTGCGTCACATAGAAGCCGCCGTCGTTGACGACTGCGATGGCGGGGGAGTGAAGCGTGGTGCCATCGCCAGGGATTTCTCCCGCTGGGTGCCAACGCATTTCGGAATCGAACCATCCGATGTACATCCTGTTATTGGTACCGCGGTACGTCACCACCAGGAAGTGACCATGGTTGAACGATGCAACGGCGACACTGTTCTGCGCAAAATTTCCGTCGAGGCTGTGCCAGGTTCCTTCCCAGCCGCCGTTAGTGGCCCCACGATACGTCTGATAGAAAATTCCACCATTCGTACCTACGTGAAATACCACCGGGTGCTGGTCTCGCATCGCAACAGAAGGCATATTCTCCGTGCGCCCGCCGCCAGGGATTTCTGAAATCGCACGGAAAGGACCGGCCGACGGAGAGGTGGTAACGTAGAGTCGCTCGTTTTGACCCGAGCCTCGCCACACATGAAAGAGATCGCCGTCATTCCAGCTTGCGGTCGCAACCGCTTCCTCCGAAGGGGCGTCATCGACTTCGTACCAGTTACCCTCAGCTGCGGCAGAGGGGCGGGCCGAGACGACCAACAGCAGAAACGCCGAGAATAGCGCGACAGCGGCAGCCGTAAGGCTCCTCGCTGTTTGTTTATGCTGAATAAACATCAATCTCCTTTTGGTACCCAATTTCTCCGTGGAGGAACTCCTAAAACGGCAACACTCATGATTGGCTTGCCGGATTAGAGTCCGATTTTCACGACCGAAGATCTACAGTCGCCAGCACGGAAGTTGCAGACTGGCGCTGAATGTGAGCTGGTCACTCGAGGCCCCCCTTATGACAACGTTGTCTACGGGGAGGGCCGGCGGCTCACGTCAGCTCTAGAGTGTAGATTTTACACATCTGTGCGTGAGCATGCAAGTTACCCTCACCGTACGGGAGGCCGGCTGAGAGCGTTGTGGTGAACCGCTCTGCACCTCGATGAGCTGCTGTTTTCTCGGTGTGGGTGTGTGCTGGCAGTGTCGGGTGTGTCAATTTAACGGCTGATCTTGGTCGTTGAGGTTCAGTTGTTGGCCGGGGTGAGCCGGCCCTCGAAGGCGATCTGGAATGCGTTGAGGGGTGCTTTCCAGCGCATGGTCCATCGCTTGCGACCCTTGCCGGTCGGGTCGAGGCTCATGAGTGCCATGTAGACGCACTTGAGGGCGGCGGCCTCGTTGAGGAAGTGTCCGCGGGCCCGGACGGCCTTGCGTATGCGGGCGTTCACGGACTCAATCGCGTTCGTCGATCACGGTGCGGGCGGCTCAGGTGAGCCGGTGGCTGTCGTACTCGGTCGGCATGACCATCACCGACGCCATCCACCATGCTGTGCTCCAGGTCCCGGCGTCGGCCTGGACGCCGACCGTCGAGCCCGGCGGCGAGGTCCGCGACGGCGCCTGGGTCGCCGAGATCGGCGGGGACTGCCTGAAGGAGTGGCCGAAGGGGATACGGCTGATCGTCCGCAAGGAGCGCCCGCATCCCGGAGCCCAGCTGCGGTTCACCGACGCCGACGGCATGCGCCTGACCTGCTTCCCCACGAACACCCCCGGCGAGGCGATCGCCGGGCTCGAAGCCGACCTTGCTCGGCGATCACGGGGCGGATGCCGGCCGCCAGAGCAGTCGGCCATACTTGTCGCGGTCCTGGCGGACACGGCCTGACCGTACCGCGTCGAAGCCCCCTGGCGTGGCCTGGCACCACCACGTCGTCATCGTCGTCCCAGGCCTTCGCACCCTCCGGCGGCTCGATGGTCGGCCGAAAGTCGTAGCGGCCGCGGACAGGTCAGACTTTTGCCCCAAGCGGCGAGCCGCAGCGATCCCATAGCGTTCATGTCATGAGCCCCACCTCGTGGGATGGTCTCGCGGTCACCCTCGTTCGGGCTGCCGCAGTGTGCCGACCTCGCACGGCAAAGCGGGCTCGCATTCAGGATTCCAGACGGACGCCCTCGTGACCACCTGGGCACCGGCTTGGTCATGAGACTCCACGAAAGGCGCCAGATGCATCGTGCACCACAGATCGACTCCGGTGCTCGTATCGACGAACCGCCTTCGCCGTCCGGCCAGGGAACCGGTCCGGAGCCGGCGCTGGATCCTGCGGCAACCGCCGCGAACACCCGGCGTCCTCGCCGTGCGGTTCGCCCGTCTGAGTCTGAGGCCCCCGGGCCATGTGGGACGACTTCGCGCGCGGCACCCGGATCCGGTCCGGCCGCCGCGCCTGTCCTGACGCCACGGCCATCGGGCGGATCCACGCATGACCATCCGCTCGCGCCATGGTTCCCCGGACCGACCAGTACCCATCCACCCCAGGAGGCTTCCCATGTCCGACCTGATGCACCGGCTGATCCAGTCAGTCCGGGTCTACACCATGACCGCCTTCGAAGTAGCCGTTCTCGGCGCGGGGGAAGAGCTCACGCCCCCGGATCCGGCTTTGCCTCATGCGCCGGATCCGGGACGCGAGGCTGCTGCTGGAACACCCCTCTGGACTCGGCGTGGGCCCGTTCCCTGCGCTGCCGCCGCCCCGGGGGCGGCGGCAGCGCATCGATGACACTGGAAGAACAGCGAAGGGGCCGCCTGCCCGTCCGGCCGTAGTGGGGAAGACAAGAACATGAACAACAGCACGAACCGCTTCATGAAGTGGCTGGTGCGCGGCCTGGCCGTGCTGGGAGGCACCGGAGCACTGGGGATCGTGGACCTGGGCTTGGCATTGGCTCACCCGCTCGTCATCCTGCTCGCCGTCACCGTAGCCCTGGTTGCTTCGCGGCTGTCGGGTACCGCGCTGGGCGTGGGCGCGCTGGTACTGGGAGCGGCCATGCTTGCCGCGACAATGGGCACTCAGGCGGGCGCTGCGAGCGGTGTTCGGCAGGCCCTGCCGTTCGGGCTCACCGTCGTGGCAGTCACCCTTCTGGTCATCGGGCTGACTGCGTGGCGGGCGGCGCCCAAGCCGACCGCGTTCGCGCTACCGCTCCTGCTGGCGGGGCTGGTGCTGCAGCCTTTGCGCCTGTCCTCCGACAAGATCTCACTGGTGGTATTCGCACTCGTCCTTGCGCTGGCCGGCGTCATCACCGCCAGCACCGGGCTCTGGGTGCGGACGATTCAGATCAGTCGTCGTCGTGGAGAGATGGCCAGGCAGTTGGCGCAGCGCACGAGCATCGCCTCCGATCTGCACGATTACGTCGCCCACCACGTCACCGGCATCGTGGTGCTTGCTCAGGCCGCCCAAAGTGTCGCGGCCCAGCAGCCTCAGGCGGTGCTCCCCGCGCTGCAGCGCATCGAGCAGGCCGGGGACGAAGCGATGACGGCCATCCGCCGCATGGTGACCCTGCTGCGCGAGGCTGGGGCCGAGGCCCGTCTCTCACCACTGGGCACGATCAGCGACATCGCCTCTCTCACCGATCACTTCAGCTCCGCCGACGACATGCGGGTACGGCTGCGCGTCGACGGGGATTTCGACGACGTACCGATCGATGTCCAGTCGGCCGTGCACCGGGTGGTGACCGAGGCCCTGACGAACGTCCGCAAGCACGCCGAGGGCGTACGGGAACTCGAGATCCTGGTCGGCCGCGACACCCGTCTCGACATGGTGACGGTGGAGGTGGCCAACGACGGCCGCAGCCGCGACGGCCACTCCTCAGAAGGGGGTTATGGACTGGCTGGTCTGCGGGAACGAGCTGAGACGCTCGGTGGCTCATTCGTCGCCGGTCCAAGGAGCGAGGGGGGCTGGCATGTGCAGGCCCGCATGCCGGCAGGAGGGGCACGATGACTATCCGCGTGCTGCTGGCGGACGATCAGGCCATGGTCCGGACCGGCTTCTCGCTGATCCTGGGCGTCGAGGAAGACATCGAGGTCGTGGGTGAAGCGAAGGACGGTGTCCAGGCGGTGGAGATGAGTCGCCGCCTCGACCCGGACGTCGTCCTCATGGACATCCGGATGCCGCGGATGGACGGGCTGCAAGCCCTGCGCGAACTCAACCGCCTCGGCCGCGGCTCCCCCAAGGTCGTGATCGTCACGACCTTCGACGACGACGCCTACGTTTACGAGGCACTGAACAACGGTGCCTGCGGCTTCCTCCTCAAGGACTCCGGGCCGAGACTGCTGACCGAAGCGGTGCGCGCGGCCCACTCCGGCGAGGCCCTGGTGAGTCCGGCGATCACGGTCCGGCTGCTGAGAGGCATTCATCCGTCGAAGACCTCCCCCACGGTCGTGTCGGTCTTGTCCTCACGCGAGACCGACGTCGTCCGCCTGGTGGCCGACGGCAAGACCAACGCCGAGATCGCGGCAGCCCTCTTCGTGTCCCTCGGCACGGTCAAGACGCATCTGGGCAACATCCAGTCCAAACTCGCCGTCCGCAACCGCGTCGAGATCGCACTCTGGGCGTGGCGTTCGGGCCTTGTGAGCGATTAGGGAGGGCCGTGCGGGCCAACGCGGCGTTGCCGTCCGTGTGCCATGGTCCTGTGCCTGACGGGCGGACGGCCTTGCCCCGGGGACTTCGGTACGTCCCTGGCATCGCAGGCCCGACGCGTGGACTGGGGCCGACTGGGCACTGGCCTCAACGCCGCTTCCTTCGTCGCAGGCGCGATTCCGGCCGCCTGCCTGCGCGTCCCCGGACGGGCGGCTTACGTGGCCTCGGGCGGGAGGATCTGACGGAGGGGATGGCGGGAGTTCACCTCCCAGCAGCGTCTGTGGGCAGTCCCCCCTGCCGATCGCCTTCCATTCAGCATGAGATCCCCCGAGGAAGCCCTCTCCCGCGTCAGCCCTCTGGTGACCGCGTCGACACCCAGGAGGCACGGCGGTCCGTGCTGTCGTGACGGCCGTGCGCGGCCTTGCTGTCGCCTGACCACCCAGTGCCCGGTCTGGTCAGACCCAGGGTGGCGTCGCCTGTTCGCAGGCCCCTCTCATGCGATGCCTGGTTCAGCCGGTCGGTGCTTGCGGGGCCGGCCATGGGATGGCAGATGTCGCCGACGCCGTGCTCGTCCGCCAGCCAGTCGTGACTCCGGGCGTCGCTGTTGCCTGCGTGACTCCGGACACTGGCCGTCCAGGGCCCTGCGGACCATCCACCGGGTGACGTGGTCCTGCGCCGGCGACTCACCGCGTACAAAGCAACGCGCGCCGATCTGGGCATCGGCATCGGAGGACGTGGATCAGAGCGCTCGGCCAAAAGTCGTAGAGGGGTGCCACAGATCCAACTTCTGCTCGAAGCGCAGCGACGGGTCGCCTCCGTAACTTACTCGTCACGAGCGCGCCTGGGAACGGATCACTTCCTGAATGCGGGGAACTGTCAGCCGCGCCCGCCAGGGAGGACGTGGCCACGCTGGTCGCGGCGTCCTGGAGAAAAGGCGCGCCGTCACCATGATGGCCGCCGAAGTGACCCAAAACCCGTGCATCAAGGAGTACCAGTGAGTGACGCCAGTCAGGGCGCCGCGTATGCAAGAAGCCTGATGAACACAGCCGGCCCCGTGGCGGAGTCGGCGGTGGAGGCCCACACGGTGGGGCGGAAGTACCGCCGGGGCTGGGCCCTGAGGGACTGCTCCTTCCGACTCCCGGCCGGCCGGATCTGCGGGCTGGTGGGCCCCAATGGGGCGGGCAAGACGACTCTGATGTCGATCGCCGCCAACCTGCTGGAACCGACGGAGGGCACCCTCACGGTGTTCGGCGCGCTCCCCCAGTCCGTGGAGGCCGGACGCCGCACGGCCTTCCTCGCCCAGGAGAAGCCGCTGTTTCGCCGCTTCACAGTGGCCGAGACACTGCGTCTGGGCCGCGAACTGAACCACGGCTGGGACCAGCTCGTCGCCGAGCACATCGTCCGCTCGGGCAACGTGCCCATGAACGCCAAGGTCGGCACCCTCTCCGGCGGACAGCGCACCCGCGTCGCCTTCGCCCTCGCCTTCGGCAAACGACCCGACCTGCTGCTGCTCGACGAGCCCTTCTCGGACCTCGACCCGCTGGTGCGCCACGAACTCATGAGCCTGTTGCTGGCCGAGGCCAGCGAACACGGCACCACAGTGCTGCTGTCCTCCCACATGCTCAGCGAACTGGAGAGCGTCTGCGACTTCCTCCTCGTCGTCTCCGCTGGAGGTCTGCGCCTGGCCGGTGACGTGGACGAACTCCGCAGCGCCCATCTGCTCCTGCAGGGCGTCGACAGCGGCGACGGGCCGGGCGTTCCCAGTGAACTCGCCCGCCACACCGTAGTCGAGTGCCGTACCAGCGGAGGACGAACCAGCGCCCTCATCCGCCCGGACGGCCCAGTCAGCGACCAGTGGCAGTCCCGCACCCCGGATCTGGAGGAACTCCTGCTTCCCTACCTGCGCTCCCTCGAAGCGCCGCCACTGATCACTCCCGCGGCCCGGCCGCACAGCCCGGGGGGAGCTGCAGCATGAGCAACCTGACCACGACCCCGGCCGCTGGACCCGGCAGGTCCGCCTCTTCTCCCGCGCCCTCCGCCGCCCCCGGCCGCACCCGAGCCCCCCGGCTCAGCGGCATGACCTGGCTCACCTGGCGCCAGCACCGCGCCGCCTACTGGACCTACCTAGCCGTCACGGCCCTGATCACGGCGTGGATCGCCCACCAGCGCGCCGGCCTGATGGACCACCTGGCCGCCCTCGGCTGGCCGGACTCTTCGCCCGACAAGTGGATGGCGGGCATAGAGCCGTACGTGCAGCAGACTCTCAAGGTCGGCCTGGGCCTTCTTCCCCTGCCCGTCATCCTCGGCGTATTCCTGGGCGCCCCCCTGTTCGCCGGCGATTTGGAGAGCGGCAGCGCCAAGCTCGTCATGTCTCAGTCCGCACGCCCCAGCCGCTGGCTGACCGCCAAACTCGGGATCACCGTCCTGGTGGTCGTCGTGTGCACGGTGGCCCTCTCTCTCGCCTGCGGCTGGTGGTGGAGGCCGCTGATGGAACAGGACGGGAGCATGGGCTGGGACGTGACCGTGTTCAGCAACACCGGACCCGTGCCAGTCGCACTCACCGTCTTCAGCGTCGTTGGCGGCGTCGCCATCGGCATGGTGCTGCGTCGGACCCTGTTCTCCATGGTCGCCACCTTCTTCTTCACCGTCGCCGTCGAGTTGTTCTGGTCCATGAACCGCCTGAACTTCGCGAACCCCGTGAGGATCGCCAATCATTCGGGAGTCAACGGCTCCCCTCCGCTCGTTCCCCCGGGCGGCCTGATGGTGGACAGCGGGTCGTACATCACCAGCTCCGGGAAGACCCTCCCCATGCACACCTGTCTGCACGAGCCGTCGGCGAAAGCCGTCGACATCTGTCTCCAGAAGAAGGATGTCGTCGGCCAGTCGGTGGACTACCTGCCCCTCTCGCAGCTCAGCAGCACGCAGTGGCTCGACGCCCTGGTCCTCTTCGCTCTTGCCATCACTGTGACAGTCTTCATCTTCCTCTGGGGCCGCAAGCGCATCGTCTGACATACGCACCCTCGTCGCCGCCCCTGCCGGGCTTTAGAGCAAGGCCGTGAAGTTACGGTTCCGGGGGCGTTGGCAAGTGCGCTCTGATCTGCGGTGGCCTCGGACGTGAGAAGCGGAGCCCCGGCAGAACTGGCGGTCGACCAAGACAGCCGTTCACAGCACCGGAGGCTCCGCTGTCCGATCAGTGTGTCATCACGCGTGAAATCACGGTAGCCAAGGGCCTGTTCGCCCCCGGGAACCTGGGGGAACTCACCCAGATCGTCCCGTTCTAGTAGGGCTTTGTTAGGTCCTGTGGTGGGGGTCGGGTGTCGGTGCGGGTTGGCCGCATATCGAGCAGGCGCCGGTCCAGGTGGCCAGGAGGGCCTGGAGTTCGCGGAGGACCGCGTAGAGCGTTAGGCCGGCGCAGGGGCTTTTGGGTCGAGCCGCAGGAGGGTGCAGAAGGCCTGGGCGAGGGAGGCGAGGGTGACGTGGCGGTGCCAGCCGAGGTAGTTGCGGCCCTCGAAGTGGTCCAGGCCGAGACCGTCCTTGAGCTCGCGGTAGTCGTGCTCAACTCGCCATCGGATCTTGGCGATTCGGACCAGCTCGCGCAGTGGGGTGTCGGCGGGCAGCGTTGAGAGCCAGTAGTCGGTTGGTTCGGCGCAGCCGGGTGGCCACTCGACGAGCAGCCAGCATTCGGGCAGGGAGCCGTCGGCGGCGCGGCGGATGTGTCGGTTGGCCGGGCGGACCCGCAGGGGCAGGAATTTCGAGCGCATGTCGGCGTTCGGGTTGTGCTTGGTGGCCTTGCTGCCCTGGCGCCAGGTGACGGTGCGGGTGGCTGCTTGTCCGGCTGCCAGGGCCAGCTCGCGCAGGGTGGTGTGCGGCTGGGGGTAGGCGGACACGGGAGGGCGGCCCTGTCCGGAGTATGGCGGGCGCTCGGGCGTGGCGTCGCCCGGGTGTGCGGTCGTGATGGCCTTGACCGCGACGGCGTAGGTCAGGCCGCGCTCGGTCAGGCCCTCGCGAAAGCCGGTGGCGTCGCCGTATCCGGCGTCGGCGACGACCGGCAGGTCGGGCAACTCCCAGTCTTCGCGGACCTCGTCGAGCATGTCCAGGGCCAGGCGCCACTTCTCCCGGTGCCGTGCCGCGTCGGGGATGCCGGCCTTGGCCCGGCGGTGCCGGATCGCGTCAGCCAGCAGCGCATCGTCGCCGTGCTTGGTGTCGTCCCAGCTCTCGGGAAGGAACAGGCGCCAGTCGACGGCCGAGGACGCGCGGTCGGACACCAGATTCACACTGACCCCGATCTGGCAGTTGCCGCGCTTGCCCAGCGCACCGCAGTACATCCGCGCTACCCCCGGCGAGTCGTAGCCGTCCTTGGGAAAGCCCACATCGTCGATCGCGTACGCCTCGGGAGAGATGTGCGCCGCAGCCCAACGGGCCAGGCGCTCCCGAACCTTGGAGTAGTCCCAGGTTGAGGAGGAGACGAACTGCTGAAGCTGCTGGTGGTCAACCCCGAGCCGCTCGGCCATCGGCTGCATCGACTTGCGCTTACCGTCCAGCATCAGCCCGCGCAGATACATCTCGCCCTTGGCACGCTGGTCCCGACGTGCCAGCGAACCGAGCATCTCGGCCGCGAACGCCTCCAGCCGTGGACGGACCTCTTCCATCTCCTCAGGTGTCACACCTGAAAGAAGATCACAATCTATCTGACGAGGATCACTTGGGGTACCTAACAAAGCCCTACTAGAAGACTGCTGAAAATCTTGTTGAGGGGCTGTTCGGCCGTAGGCCGGGCGGCCTCTTCTTCGTCATGGGGTGGCCGGGGCGAGATGCCAGGTGGTGTTGGTGCGGGTGAGTCCGAGTTTGATCAGTCGGCGGAGGTTGAGGGCGGCGGCGCGGTGGTGGAGTGCGATGTTGTTGGCGATGACGCCTCGGTAGCGGACTCTGCGGTTGCCGTGGGCAACAAGCCAGGCGATGGCGCGTTCGACCGGGGGCCGCCATCGGCGGTATTCGTCCTGCCAGGCGGTATCGGTGGCGGCCTGGACGCGGGCCGCGGTCAGCAGTTTGTGCTGAGGGTGGATGTTGATAACCCGTCCGGTCTTGGAGGTTGTGCAGCGTTCCCGCAGTGGGCAGCCGGTGCACAGCCGTTTGAACTGGGCGGTGCGGCCCCCGTCGGCCTTGGTGCGGCCCAGGTTCACGGTCTGTCCGGCCGGGCAGGTCACGGTGGCGGCGTCGGTGTCGACGTGGAAGTCGTCAATGGTGAAGCCTCCGGGGACGGCCTGCCGCAACGGCGGCGGCTTGACCACCAGGACGTGGCCCTGGCCGGTCAGTTGTTCACGCAGGTCGCCGGTGCCGTAGGCGGAATCGCCGAGCACGGTCAGCGTCTCGCCCTCGCTGTGGTCTTCGTCGGCCAGCAGGTCCAGCGCGACGGCGGCCTCATGGTTGTCCGGCCCGTAGCCGCTGGTTAACGCGACGGCAGTGAACAGTCCGGCCTCAGGCTCGAAGGACACGTGCCCTTTGAAGCCCTCCTGGTGGCGGGTTCGGTTCTTGTGGATGTGCCGGGCATCGGCATCGACGGTGGACACCACCCGGTCGGGCACGGTGCGCCTGGCGATGCGCCAGCGTCCGTCGCGGCCGTCGGAGTCCTCGGCCGGTTCCACGTCCTGGCCTGCGACGAGGGCGAGAAGGCCCACCGCGTTCGCGGCCCGCTCGCCCAGCTCACGCTCGGGCTGAAGTTCCCCCCGCGAACTGGACAGCGGGTGTTTACGCTGCCGGGACGAGGCTCTGCCTGAGCAAGGATCTCGTTTCGAGCGGGGTCACGTACCCGTAGTCGGGGTGCCGACGGAGCCGGCTGCGGTTGTACTCGACCTCGACGTAGCGGAAAACGTCGGCCCGGGCGGCTTCGCGGGTTGCCCAGACGGTGGTTCCGATCTCCGCTTTCAGGATGGCGAACCAGCTTTCCGCGGCGGCATTATCGTAACAAGAGCCGACACGCCCCATCGACTGCCTCATGCGCAACTTGCGTATTTCGCTGCGGAATTCGTCACTCGTGTACTCGGCGAGTTCAACCGGTCGTTGCAACACCGGGCTGTTGTAGTGAGCGTAGTTGCTCCTCGAAGACCTCGGCTGGTGTCCGCCAACCGAGGGTCTTGCGGGGCCGGTTGTTGATCGCCAGGGCGACGGCTTCGAGGTCTGCGGACGACCACCGGGACAGATTGGTGCCCTTCGGGAAGTACTGACGTAGCAGCCCGTTCGTATTCTCGTTCGTCGGTCGTTGCCAGGGCGAGTGCGGATCGGCGAAGAACACCTTCGTCCCGGTTTCGACGGCGAACTGGGCGTGGCCCGAGAGTTCCTTTCCGCGGTCCCAGGTGAGGGTTTTGCGCAGCTGCTCGGGCAACTGCGCCATCGATGCCGTAAGCGCCGTGTTCATCGCGATGGCGCCATAGCCCCCGAGCGAGGGACCGTTTTTCACGGGCGGATTCTCGCCCCAGCCCTCGAGCCGAGGCAGGTGCACGAGGAGCGTGGAGCGGCTGCTGCGCACGACAAGCGTGCCGATCGCGGATCGTCCCGTCCCGATGATCAAATCTCCTTCCCAGTGTCCGGGGACCGCACGGTCCGCAGCCTCGGCGGGGCGTTCACTGAGGACGACCTCTGCGGTGACATGCCCCTGCGGCTTGTTCTGCGACCGGGAACGGGGAGTCCGCAGCGCACGGCCCCTTCCAGGCGCGCGTCTCAGGCCCGGTGACGATCGTGCCGTCGGGGCGACGGACGCTGCCGGCGAGCCGCTCCTGCACGTACTCACGCAGCCTGTCGTTGCCTACGAGTTTCGCGGTCTTCGGACGCTTCGCGGCCTGCTGCGCCTTCCACTGCGCCACCAGGGCCCGGTAAACCGACTTGCCACTCCGGGTCGCCGCGTTGCGGCGCAGCTCGCGTGAGATCGTGCCCGGGTCGCGTCCGATCCTGCGGGCGATCTCGCGCACGCCGATCTCCTGGGCGCGCAGCAGCGCGATCTCCTCACGCTCGGCGAACGACAGGTAGCGGCCCGTGGGCTCATCCAGGCTGATCGGCGGCATGCCGCCAGCGTGACGGAACCACCGGGATCCGACCGGCCATGAAACGCCAACAGCCACCGCGGCCTCCGCCGTCGTCACTCCCGACGCGATCCGCCGCCAGAAGTCCCGCTGCACCGCACGAGACGGCTCCGGTCGGCCTGGCGAACGCATCGACGGTCCCAACGCCCGATCCGCCGTCCACTGCCGTCGCGCACCCGCAGGCAACTTCGGCATCTTCTTCTCGTCTCGCCCCATCGCGCACCTCCGTGATCAAGGCGTTGCGACGACCAGTTGAATCCGCCTTCGCTGCCGCGGTCGCTGTGAAGGATCACACCCTTCACGTCACCGCCGCGGGTGGCCGCGGCCATGTTCAAGGACGCCACGACCAGTTCGGCGTCATGGCGTGCATCCATCGCGTAGCCGAGCAGCCGACGTGAGAACAGGTCGATGACGGTGGCCAGGTAGAGCTTGCCCTCATGGGTGGTGATCTCGGTCATGTCTCCGCACCACACCTGGTCGGGCGCGTCGGCGGTGAGGTCCCGCCGCACGAAGTCCGGGGCCGCCGGCCGTTTGCCGGGCCGGGTCAGCCCGGGCCGGCGGCGGATCTTGCGTCCGGCCAGGCCGGGTTCGGCCATCAGGCGGGCGACGGTGTTCACCGAGTCGCGCCAGCTTGAGCGGACCAGGAGGAGCCATACTTTCGGGGAACCGCAGGTGCCGCCGGAGCTCTCGAAGATCTGCCGGATCGTGTCGGCCAGCTGTCCGCGCCGGAGCTCACGCGCGGTGGTGGGCCTGTCGCGCCACTTGTAGAACCAGGACTCCGACACCCCCAGGACCTGGCAGGCCAGACGGTGCGGGACGCGGTGCCCAATCCTCTGGTCACCGATGAACGCGGCCAGGGCGGCCGGGTCCGTCCCGGTCACTTCACCCAGAGGACCATGCACCGCTTGAGGACATCACGCTCCATCTCCAGCTCGCGTATCCGCTTGTTCTTCTCGCTCATCTCCCGCCGCAGCCGCTCCAGCTCGGCCCGCTCGGCCTCGCGGATCCGGCCACCCGGCGCGGGCTCGGCCGGCCGGCCGGATGACGCCGACCCGTTGCGCCGCCACCGCGACACCCAGCTGTGCAGCGTGCCGGAGTGGACGCCGGGTTCCTCGGCGACCTCCGGGATCGGCCTGCCCGTCTCGATCACAATGCGTACAGCACCCTCACGAAACTCGGGCGTATACGTCCGTTGCTTGGACCCCATGAACCCCGACTTCCCCTGCAATCACGGACTCCACGCTACGAGGGGAGGGACACCGGTGCCGTCCTTCGAGGCCGGCAGACATATGTGCTCCCCGACCAGCGCGGGCAGGCCGCACCGCTCGGCCAGCCGCACCACCGGCTCGAGGCCGCCGTACGCGATCAGGTTCGGGTCGTCGAACGCGGACGAGACCGCCGCTGCGGCGTGGGAAGATTGCATCTCGGAAGTGCCTTGCTGATCGTGCCTGATGTGGCCCTAGAGAAACCCCATCATCGCAGGTCACAAGGCACTTCTTCGTTCCCCGAGAAACTGTCCACAGACAACAAGCCGGTGGATCCGGGCTGATTCGTCCGGGTGTTGGAGCGAAGGCCAGCGGTATCGGCTTGGCCGGGCACCTGCCGCCGGGAGGCATTCCCGCGGGCTTGGCGGAGAACTGCTTCCTCATCGTGCGAAGTGTGTACGAAGCGACCGCCGGCGTACCAGTACACGGTTGCCACGATGCGCAGCGGCAGTAGCAGTGCCTGCACAAGAGCCCTTTTCGTATGTTCGGAGGGCAAAGGGGTCCTTCCCGTCGTGTGGCAGGGCTCATCTCGAGCATGAGTTGGTCATTGGTTGTTTATGGCGCGGCATGCTTCGAGCAAAGGAATCGACTATGAAGATGGGATGGCATCGCGCCCGAAGTCGTGGGCCGCCAGGGGCCAAACTTCGATGGTCGGCAGGCGCCGTGCGCGACCGCGTCCGGCAACGGTCGCTGACCTGCACCGCGTCCGGCCGGTCCCGGCGCCGCGGCTTGAGAGCACGTCTCCGCAGTTCCTAGTGCTGTGACCGCATAGGTTGGCCGGGTCGGGGTTGGGGCGGTTGGATGGGCGACGTTCGTTTCGATCGTGCTTGGAGGTGTGGCGGCCGAGCCTGTGCGTGCCCCCGCACGGCCGTCCCACGGCACCGATCGCGGAATCAAATGGAAAGGCCCATGCCAGTGCCCAAAGTCAGCGGTCACTCGATGCCTCCGCAGTCAGTGACCACCCGCCTTCGGCTTGCAGCCTCAGGGCCTATATGGTGATCCATTCGGCCATCCCGGCATCGTTCTGTACTGAGATGATCAGTTCGCATCGCACAACAAGGACATCCTGGCTCTGCTCAGCGGGGCCGTCCAGATCTTCCTGCAGTACCAGCAGGGTCTCGAGTTCGCTTGCCGTGCGTACGTACTCCAGTTCTTGGTAGGCGTACTTCGCTGCGGCAGCATGGGCGGTAACTGCAGTTGTCACGGTGACGACCGCCGCCACCCATGCACCGGCCTAAAGCGTGTTGCAGAAGACCGTGAGCAGGGTATTTCCCTTTGTATGCGTGGGATGTTGAGGGCTGATCTGTTGTGAGTGGAGACGTTCACGGGGCTGTGGATGAAGCAGTTCGAGCGGTTGCTGAAGGTGGTGCGTGAGCGGGGTGGCGACGGGCCGCACATCGGGCGGCCGTGGAGTCTGCCGCTTGCTGACCGGGGGCTGCTGGTGGCTGTCTACTACCGGACGAACCTCACCATGCGGCAGATGGCGCCGCTCTTCGGGGTCTCGCCGGCCATGGTGTGCAGGGTCACCCAGCGGTCACGGCCCCTCCTCGCGATGGAGCCGACCGCGCGTCCCGTCAATGCCGCGGACCGGCCGATTCCAGGGTTGAAGTGCCGCTTTCGGCACCGGGGCTCGGGCTCAGTCGCCGATGCGGGGCGGGGTTCCGGTGCCGTACACGCGCTCGGCGTGGGCGGCGTACGCGCGCTGTGCGGCGCCCGTCAGCGCCGAGCGCTGCGGCTCGGGCAATTCGGCGAGCAGCGCCTCGACGACCTCCGGGTCCGCCTCATACATCGCCATCCCGAGGGACAGCGGCAACCGCTCCTGCGGGGTCCGGGCCATCCCGTGCTCTCCGAGTTGCCTCCATTCGGCCGCGGTGACGTACCGCTCGGCGAGCGGGAGTATCTCCTTCTCCTCCAACGCCAGGTGCTCCAGGAGCGCGGGCAGCAACCGGGCGAGGGCGTCCGCGAGCCGCCCGCCGTCCAGCGCGGTGGCGCGCCACTCCGGCAGCAGCCCGGTCACCTCCCTGTAGGTCTCCTCGATGGCGGCGTGCTGCTCCTCCATCGTGGGCACGATCGCCGTCGCCCGGTCGCCGGCGCGCTCGAGCAGGCGCGGCCAGAGCAGCAGGTCCTCGCCCTCGTGGTGCAGGTGCAGGACGGAGCACACCTGCTCGGCGTGGGCACCGACCGTCTCCGCGCGCTCCACGTCACCCGGCGCGACGTCGCGCACCAACCGGGGCAGGAGGCGGAACTCCCGGCGCAGCATGGTGTGTGCCATGTACATGTCCCGGATGTCCGCCATGGGCTCGTTCACCGGAGTCACTTGTAACCTCACTTGCCGTGGATCCCTTCGGGAACCACTGTCGGTGGGCCGCCGCCCCGGTCGGGACGGCGGCCCGGGATCGACCGGTCCGGTCAGAGAGAGCCGCCAGGCTTGAGGGCGGCGGCGATGCGCGTCACGCGGCCGCCCAGGTAACGCGCGGCCTCCAGACGGTTGGAGTCCGGCAGGTCGGCGCCGTTGTTGGAGGGGTGCGAGGGGCCGTAGGGGTTGCCACCGGCCGCGAAGAGCAGCGGGTCGGTGTAGCCGGGCGATGCGATGAGTCCACCCCAGTGGTAGAAGGTGTTGTTGATCGCGAGGATGGTGCTCTCCTGGCCGCCGTGGGCGTTGGCCGCGGAGGTGAAGGAGGCGTAGACCTTGTTGGCCAGCTTGCCCTGGGCCCACAGCGGGCCGGTCTGGTCGAGGAACTGCTTGAGCTGCGCGGCCGGCAGGCCGAAGCGGGTCGGCGAGCCGACGAGCACGGCGTCAGCCCACTCGAGGTCGTCGTTGGTGGCCTCGGGGATCTCCTGCGAGACGCGGTGGTTCTCGGCCCACACGGGGTTGCTGTTGATCGCGGCCTCGGGCGCGAGCTCGGCCACGCGGCGCAGCCGGACCTCGGCCCCTTCCTTCTGTGCGCCTTCGGCGATCGCCTGCGCCAGGCTGCGCACGGATCCGGTGGCCGAGTAATAGATGATGGCGACGCGTGTCACGTCTTCACTCCTTGCTGCGGGAAGTGCCGCTAATCCCCGGGTATGAATCGGCGCCGGCACCCGGGGGAGGCCGGCGCAAAGTTCTATCTTGCATTCAGCATCCTAACTACATTTGCGTACGCACGCAATTACGTGGGCGCCGGACCGGTGCCGGCCGGACAGGCCTGTCGGCGTCGGCACCACGCCAATCCTCGCCGCGCTGCACGTGGACTCCACGAGAACCTCAGTCATGGCTCCCGCATGGGGACCTTCGGCGTTCCCTGGATCCCAAACGGAGCACTTCTGGCGCGCGCTGATGCGGCACTTCCAGTACGCCCGGAGGTGGAAGACGGGCCTGACGAATGAGCGCCTGCGTCGCCTCGAATCGCCGTACCCGGTGCTGCGGAGTGCGCGCCGCCATGCCGTCTGGATTTCGACACGGCCGCCGTCACGACGGATCAGGTCCGGCAGATCCCGTGCGTGCCGGAGTGAGCCGGTGGCCCAGCGGCCCGTCACTCCGTGCGCGGCGGCCAGCGAAGCAGAAACACACCCACGGCGGCAGACACGAGGATGACGTATATGCGTAGGCCACTCCCGCGTCCCGCAGCTCAAGCGCCAGGTCCCCCCGGCGACCACCGGAATGGAGATGCCGAGGTACGCGACACGAAAAAGAAGGTCGAGATCGTCGCACGGC
Organism: Streptomyces sp. NBC_01217; assembly: GCF_035994185.1. NCBI lineage: Bacteria > Bacillati > Actinomycetota > Actinomycetes > Kitasatosporales > Streptomycetaceae > Streptomyces > Streptomyces sp. NBC_01217. The sequence continues at coordinate 8,866,725 of NZ_CP108538.1, read as the reverse complement.
AATGCTCGTCGGAAGCCACCGCGCCGACGCCGGTGAGCCCGCCACCGAAGGACATGCCCTGGCCGAGCCCGCCGGCCAGGGCGCCCACGACGAGCACCGCCAGGGACTCCACCACACGGCGCCTGCAGGTGAGCGGGAAGTCGGCCTACCAGTGGCACCAGTTGTGGCGCGATGGCGGTGCGCGGGCTCTGGTTACGCGTGGTCCGAGCGGTTCGCGGTGCCGTCTGTCCCCGCGCTGTCTGGAGAAGCTGGCCGCGTATCTGGAGGAAGGCCCGGCGGCGCACGGTTGGGTGGAGGACCAGGTGTGGACCGCGGCAAGAGTGGCCACACTGATCGGCCGGAAGTTCCACGTCTCCTACAGCGTCTCGGGTGCGACGCGGCTGATGCACCGGCTTGGCTTCAGTCCCCAGGTCCCGGGACGGCGGGTCGCCGAGCGCGACGAGCAGGCCGTCACCGTCTGGAAGGAGGCGACCTGGAACGAGGTAAAGGAGCCCGGGCGGCCTGCGGGGGCTACGTCTGCTTCGAGGACGAGGCAGGCTTCACCCGACGGCCGCCCCAAGGACGCACCTGGGGCCGACGCGGACACACCCCGGTCGTGACCGTCAGCGGGCGCTCGGGACGCCGGTTGGTGGCCGGGCTGATCGCGCTGCGGCCCGGCTCCCGCACCAGGCGGTGCCACCGCCTTCGCACCCACCCCGGCGGCCGCGGCAAGCACCGCAGCATGGGCGAACGCGCTGATCGACGGCGTCCACCACCTCGTCAAGGCGCCCATCGTGCTGATCTGGGACCGCCTGAACACCCACGTCTCCCACGCCATACGCCAACTGATCGCCGAACGTGCGTGGCTCACGGTGTTCCTGCTGCCTGAATCGCCCCGGGTTTGATGGAGACATCGAAGACCCGGAAGGATCCCGAGCATGGCTGCACCCCGTAAGTACCCCGAGGAACTGCGCGAGCGGGCGACCCGGCTCGCCGTCGAGGCCCGCAAGGACCCCGCCGGCCGCGCCGGGGCGATCAGGCGCGTCGCCGAGCAGCTCGACATTCACCCCGAGGCCCTGCGCGGCTGGGTGCGGCAGGCCGAGACCGACGACGGCGCCCGGGCGGGCACCACTTCCCAGGACGCGGCCCGGATCGCGGAGCTGGAGCGAGAGGTGAAGGAACTGCGGCGGGCCAACGCGATACTGAAGTCCGCCTCGGCTTTCTTCGCGTCAATGCCATCGTTGGAGACGTCGACCCGGTGACGGTGCGACAGTGACAGATGCCGATGGGGCTGGCTCTTTTCTTTGCTGCCCCGCCAGTTGAGGGCTTTTCGGCGATGTGCCGCCCCGTCGGCGTCTCCGTTCTTCGCGATGTGGCCTGATAGAAGCGTGCTGCTCGCCCGATTGAGGCGTGCCCCCGCGGAGAACGACGACACCTCGTCCGACTCCCGTTGGAGGCATCCCGTGATCGTGGTCGGTATCGACTCCCACAAGAAGACTCACACCCTGGTCGCGGTGGACCAGGTCGGAAGGCGCCTGACGCAGCTGACCGTGGACGCCACCGCCAGGGGCCACCGGCAGGTCTGCGTCTGGCTGGGACAGTTTGAGCAGGTCCTACTCGCTATCGAGGACTGCCGGCATCTGACCCGACGTTTCGAGGCGGACCTACTGGCGTCGGGGTACGCGGTGGCGCGCGTGCACACGCGACTGATGGCCGGCGCGCGGCGCTCGGCCCGCGAGCGTGGCAAGTCTGATCCGATCGACGCTGAAGCGGTGGCTCGAGTCGCTCTGCGAGAGCCCGATCTGCCCAAGGCCGAGTTGGACGGCCCGACCCGCGAGGTCAAGTTGCGCTCCGATCACCGACGCACTCTGGTCCGACAGCGCACCGCCATCGCCAACAAGCTGCGTTGGTTCCTGCACGAGATCGACCCCGAGCTGGTCGTTCCTTCGCGCGGTCTGAAGCGCCTGTGCGTCCTGGACAGCTTGGAAGCGGGCCTCGTCGCCCGACGCGGAGTCGTGGCGGAGATCGCGTTGGATCTGGTCCAGGATTGTCGGCGCCTGACCCTGCGCATCAACGCGATGGAGGCCCAGCTACGGCATCTGGTTCGCGAACTGGCTCCGAATCTGCTGGCGGTGCCCGGATGCGGGGCCCCGTCGGCGGCGATGATCCTCGGAGAGACGGCCGGGGCCACTCGCTTCAAGTCCAAGGACGCTTTCGCCCGGTTCAACGGCACCGCCCCGATACCCGTCTGGTCCTCCAACACGGTTCGCGTCCGCCTCAATCGGGGAGGCAACCGCACCATCAACAACGCCCTGCACATGGCTGCCGTCACCCAAGTCCGTCAAGACGGGCCCGGCGCTGCGTACTACGCCAAGCAGCTCGCCGCGGGAAAGACCGTGAAAGAGGCTCTGCGACTGCTGCGGCGCCGCATCTCCGACCGGGTCTTCCGGGCTCTGCTGGCAGACGAGGCTGCCCATGACGACCAGCAGATCATCCAGGAACTGCCGCAGGTGGCTTGACATAGAAGCATCGCCGAGCTCGACCGTCCACTGCGCTGAAGGTCGCCTACATCGACCAGCACAAACAGGAGTTCGGCGTCCAGCCGATCTGGCCGGATGGCCGGGGACGCTCCGCGCTGGCCGGAGAAACGCCCCTGCCGGCTGCTCCAAGCTCCGGCACGGGTATGAACCGTCCGTCCTTCGCCCGCACCAGCCAGCCCCGCTTCTCCAGCACGTTGGCACGGTGACGGATCTTCTCCACCTCGTTCTTGATCTCCGCCTCCCGGCCCACCGCCCGCGTCAGCTCCACCCCGTTCACCGGCCCCGAAGCGGCCACCACCGCGGCGAACACCTCCCGATACAGGCCGCTGAGCACCTCTTCACCCATGCCCGACCGCCACACCGGCGGCCGCCCGCCCTGCCCCGCGCCCAAGCCGCTCGATCCCACAGCGACGGCCGTCTTACCACCAGACGACACGGAAACCGGTGCGCTCACAGGGCTCTCCTCGGCCAGCACCGACACGAGTTCCTCACGCCCCACCCGGGCCCGCTCGACCCGCTCCCGCGCGGCATCCACCTCCGCCTGAGCCTGCTCCAGAACCTCCGTCCAGGACTCCAGCTCCTGCCTCGCCCGCGCCTCACGCCGCTCCATCAACCCCAGCACCGACGGCATCACGACCTCCTCGATCAACAACAAGCCGCCCGCTGCCTGCCCCTACCCCCTCGCGATCACACCCCGCACGCAAAGAAGCCCCTGCTCATCGAACAGGGACTCCCTTTGCCACAACGCACCGATGGACGGCTGGTTCCGTCAGCACCCCGACGGCCGCTGCAGGCACGACCCCGGCACCCGGTGGAGCGCGGCGTCGGCACCAGCGATCGGAGGACATGGCCGGGTGACGGGCGGTTAAGCTGTCGCAATGACGGCTGATGTCCCCCTGGATGCAGAAGAAGAGCGCTTCTGGCATGCCCTACAGCGAGTGATTACCGCGTTGCCAAACGCTCTGGACAAAGACCTTCTGAAGTCGACCGGGCTGACGCTGTCCGAGTACACGGTCCTGATGTTCCTGTCCGAGGCAGAGAACCGTGAACTGCGTGTGATCGATCTCGCCGAACTCACCCATCTCTCGGCCAGCCGCATCTCCAGGGTGGTCGACGCCCTGAAAGCCCGTGGTTGGGTGACGAAACGGCGGCACGAGGTGGACGCCCGGGGAAGCCTGGCAAGCCTGACACCCGAGGGAATCAAGCGCCTGGAAGGCGCCTATCCGTCGCTCCTGACCAGTTCGCGCAGGCGCGTCATGAACCACGTGGACCATGACTTTCTCTCGGGTATGGCCGTCCAATTCGAGCGGGTCGCCGACCATCTCGGCTAGTACTCCAGTGCGATTTCGTGATCTATCCAGCGGCTTCGTCGGCGGTCCGTCGTCGGTAGTGGCTGCGCCGGGCTGTCGCCTGGTGGCGTCTGCGCCAGGTGGACCAGTGCACCAGCCTGGCCACGGACATGGCCGGTGGGACGAGGCAGGCAGCGAATAGGCGGCGGATTTCCGGGACGGTCAATGGCATCGGCTCGCGGCTGCTGGCGGGATGGTGCGGATCGACGGCTCGGTCGGGAGCAGCGCCGACTGCAAGGGCAGCGAGGAAGGCCAGGGCGAGCATGGCGAGCGTGATATGCCGGTGCCATGAGGTCCAGTTGCGGACCTGGTAGTGATCGAGTCCGACCTGGCCCTTGGCGGCCTGGAAGCACTCCTCGACACTCCAACGGACACCGGCGACGCGGACCAGCTCGGACAGGGGCACGTCGGTGGGTGACCAGCACAGGTAGAAGGCGAGTTCACCGGTGGCCCGGTTGCGGCGGATGAGCAGGTGGCGGTGGCCGCCGGTGCCGATGCGGACCCAGGCCCAGTCGTAGTAGCGCGGGCCCTTTGCACCGTTGCCGGCGCTGTACCGCTGCCAGGCGGCTGTGGGGAGCCGGCCGACGAGGGTGTCCGCACGCACGAGGGTGCGTCCTTGGTTGATCCGTACCCTGGTGGAGCAGGCCACGGCCAGGACGTAGCCGATGCCGGTCTCCTCCAGACTGACGCGTAGGTGTGGGTCCTGAAGGCAGTCCCGCACCCGTATCGCCAGGCTTCCCTTCGGGAACGCCGCCCGCGCCACCGCCACGGTCTGTTCCGGGATCTCCGGCAGCCCCACCGGCCGCATCGACATCCGTACCGCCTCCACAGCCGCACGACAGAGAAGCGACCTCAGGAACGATCATCACGGACCCGACCTCGCCCCCGCAGCGAATTGCGCAGCAGAGTCGCTGTTGAATGCCTCGGCGAGGGCGTTATCGTACGAATCGCCCTTGGAGCCGACGGAGGCCACTGCGTCTGCCTCGGCCAGGCGTTCGGTGTTGCGACAACCGATTGAGTCCGGGTTGCACGCCGCGATCGGAGTGATGGACCAGTCCGGCCAGGTCGGCGCCAGCGTGGCGGCGTCTCCATATACCCATCTCCTAGGCGTCCAGGGCGAGTTCGGTGTAGAGGCTGGTGGCGACCTGCCAGCCGACGACCATGCGGGAGAAAACGTCGATGACGAACGCGGCGTACACCCAGCCCGAGTGCGTCTTGATGTAGGTGATGTCGGCGACCCGCAGCTGGTTGGGGGCATCCGCGGTGAACTGCCGGCTGACCAGGTCGCGGGGACGGTCGGTCTCAGGTGCGGGCCGAGTGGTGCGCGGGCTCTTGTCCCTGGTCGCGCCGCGCAGGCCGGCCGCGCGCATGAGGCGCTCGACGGTGCATCGGGCCACCGGCCGGCCCGCGCGCGGAGGGCCGCATGGATCTTGCGGGCACCGTAGACGCCGTAGTTGCCGGCGTGGATCACGCGGATCTCCTCGGTCAGTTCCCGGTCGCGGGCGGTGCGGGCGGACTCGGGCCGGGTGTGGGCGGCGTAGTAGGTGCTCGGCGCGATCTCGGCGTCCGTGTCCTTCAGGACGTCGCAGATCGGCTGGACGCCGAACTCCTGTTTGTGCTGGTCGATGTAGGCGACCTTCAGCGCAGTGGACGGTCCAGCTCCGCAGCGAAGAAAGCCGAGGCGGACTTCAGTATCGCGTTGGCCCGCCGCAGTTCCTTCACCTCTCGCTCCAGCTCCGCGATCCGGGCCGCGTCCTGGGAAGTGGTGCCCGCCCGGGCGCCGTCGTCGGTCTCGGCCTGCCGCACCCAGCCGCGCAGGGCCTCGGGGTGAATGTCGATCTGCTCGGCGACGCGCCTGATCGCCCCGGCGCGGCCGGCGGGGTCCTTGCGGGCCTCGACGGCGAGCCGGGTCGCCCGCTCGCGCAGTTCCTCGGGGTACTTACGGGGTGCAGCCATGCTCGGGATCCTTCCGGGTCTTCGATGTCTCCATCAAACCCGGGGCGATTCACCACCGAGGCCTGTTCACCAAGACCGGACCCGCGACCTGCACCCTCGCCAGCTGACCACGAACTTCGCGGCCTTGCCTCATGACCCGACGCATCACCCGCACTGTGGTCTGTCGTCGGTGATCACACGAACGGCCTTGTCGGCAGCTTGCACAGTCCATCCGTCATCATGGACAGCCAGGACCGTTCCGGGCATTCCACCACTGGATGCCACCGGCTCCACGTGGCGGATGGAGCCTTCCAAGCCCCGTAGACGTATCGTCGCCCGGGTAGTCAGAACGTTGAGAGCCGCCACCTTGCGGCAGATCACTGCTGCTGCCTCGGTGAAGTCGATGATCTGCTCCTCCGCGCTGAACGCCGGCACGTAGGAGGCGTGGGCAGAATCCTGAGGGATGCCGTGTTCTCCCGTGAGCGCTTTGTCGGTGCCCTCTTCGATGACTTCGGTGAACATGTCCAACCAACTGGCCATCAGTGCTGGTCCGCTGAGATCCTTCGGCAGCGGCCGCTCACGCTGACTGAGGACGGCACCCGTATCGAACTCGGCTTCGGTCCGGTGAAGGGTCGCGCCGATAGTCTCGGCTCCTTCGTACACCAGCCGCATCGGATTGGGCCCCCGGCCAACGGGAAGCACTGATGGGTGCACATTCAAGGCACCGTAGGCCGGGATATCCAAGATCTCCTGCGGTATCAGACGCGAGAACCCTGCGGAGATCACCAGATCGGGAGCCAATCCAGAGATCAGCGGCGCGGCGATCGTCCGCAGCTTTCCCGTAGCCAGCAAACTTATCCCCTTGCCCATGCCACTCGTCAGCTCACCCTCGCCGTAGCGGCCTGTACCGCCCGGAAGCGTCACGACCAGTGCGATCTGGTGATCATGTCGTTCCGCCCAGCTCGCCAGTAGCTGATAATTGGGCAAAAAAGATGTGAAAACAACCACTCGTGCGCTTTTACTCGACATGCAACCACTGTGCCATGTCGCTGCATGGTGCTACGCAGCGGCCTGCACCCTTCGAAGACAGTCTTACAGGACTGTAAATTCGCTCGACCTTGTCGCACTTTCACGGCAGCTGTAGTTCGTGAGGCGTGAGGCATCGCCGCTGGTGAGCGTGGTGGGTGGGGTGCCTGCGGGCAGAGGTACAGCCACCGGCATCGTGATCTGGGTCTGTACGGTGAACGGCTCTGTCACACATCCGGTGGTGACAGATCGTGAGCATCGACAGCAGCCAGTTGCAGAGAGTGCGGTTGACGCTCTGACCTCGATGTTTCACGAGCGAAGAGCGCTGCGCTGGGAGACGCGGCGTCGGCACGCCAGGCTCGCATCGGAGGTCTCTGTGCAGGCTGGCTATTCCAACCAACGGTCGCTCCAACATACTGGACCTGCGAGCTTTTTGATTCGTGGGTCTACCCGTCGCCATCATCACCGTCCGTCACCACCGGATGTGAGACAGAGCCGTTAGTTTTACAGGTGGGCGAGATTGGCTGCGCTGATCACCTCGGGTACGGGAAAATGGGGCCTGAGGGGCCACGAAGTTTCCGGACAGTGAAGCTTCCCCTTGATGTTGGACACCTGGAGACTGGGACGTGAAGTTCCAGAGGAAGTAGTGCCAGGTGGGAAGCAAGAGCAACCGCAGCAAGCGGTACTCGGAGGAGTTCAAGCGGGACGCGGTCGCCCTCGTTCGCTCCTCCGGCAGGACGGTCACCGAGGTGGCCAGGGACCTCGGGGTCAGCGCCGAGGGGCTGCGGAACTGGGTCAGGCAGGATCAGGCCGACCGGGGTCAGGGGGCGCCGGGCGAGCTGACGACGGCCGAGCGGGAGGAGTTGCGCCGGCTGCGCAGGCTGGCCCGCGAGCAGGCCGAGACCATTGAGGTGCTGCGAAAAGCGGCGGTCTTCTTCGCGAAAGAGAGCGATCGGTGAGCGCGGTGTATGCGTTGCCGGCTGCTGAAAGTGGCCCGCTCCTCCTTCTATGCCTGGCGGGCCGGGCAGCAGGCCCGCACCGCCCGGAAGGCTGCCGACGACGCCCTCGCGCACGAGATCACGGTGTTGCACATCGCCTCGCGGCGCGCGTACGGAGTGCCGCGCATCCACGCTGAGCTGCGTCGGCTCGGTCACCGGGTCAACCGCAAGCGCATCGAGCGAGTCATGCGCGAACGCGGCATCACCGGAGTCACCCGCCGCAGGCGGCGGAGTCTGACCCGTCCGGCGAAGAAGGCCGTGCCCGCGACGGACCTGCTCGGCCGTGACTTCACCGCCCGTGAGCCCGGCACTCGGCTGGTCGGCGATATCACCTTCATCGCCACCGACGAGGGCTGGCTCTACCTCGCGACCTGGCTGGACCTGGCGACCCGCGAGGTGGTCGGCTACTCGATGGCCGACCATCACCGGGCGAGCCTGGTCGTCGACGCACTGACCATGGCCACCGGCCGCGGCCGTCTGCAGCCCGGCTGCATCGCGCACTCGGACCGCGGCAGCGAGTACACGTCCAAGGAACTCCGCCGTGAGATAGGCCGGTTGGGGCTTCGGCAGAGCATGGGCCGGACCGGCTCGTGCTTCGACAATGCCGCCGCCGAGTCGTTCTTCGCGGTACTGAAGGAAGAGATCGGCACCCGCCAGTGGCGCGACCGGGCCACCGCCCGCGCCGAGATCTTCGCGTTCATCGAGACCTTCTACAACCGCAGGCGGCTGCGGAAGCATCCAGTGTGGGGCTATCTGACCCCGTTGGAGATCCGGCAGCGGCACGAGCACGGACATGCCCTCGCGGCGTAAGTGCTGAGTGTCCAACATCACGGGGGAACTTCAGCGGGGCGTGGCTGTATCTCGCCTGCGTCCTGGACATCTGCTCACGCCGGGTGCTCGGCTACTCGATGGCCACCCATATGCGGGCCGAGCTGGTCATCGACGCCCTCAAGATGGCGGTGGCGGCCCGCGGCGGGCACGTGGACGGCGTGATCTTTCATGCGGACAGGGGCTCGCAGTACACCGCTGCCGCGTTCGCACAGGTCTGCGACGGTTTCGGGATCCGCAGGAGCATGGGCCGGGTCGGCTCGAGTTACGACAACGCCCTCGCCGAGTCATTCTGGCAGGGGCTCAAGAGGGAGACGATGCACCAGAGGCTGTTCTCGACGATGCGTCAGGCGAGGCAGGAAATCTTCCAGTGGCTGACCTACTACAACGCCCGCAGACGCCACAGTGCCCTCAACTACCTCTCACCGGTGGAGTTCGAACAGCAGCATCTGCGAGCAGCTAAACTCTCAATCGCGGCATGAGCCCCTGTGTCCACACCCCGGGGGACGCCTCAGTGCGTTGTGGCAAAGGGAGTCCCTGTTCGATGAGCAGGGGCTTCTTCGTGTGCGGGGTGTGATCGTGGAGGGGTAGGGGCAGGCAGCGGACGGCTTGTTGTTGATCGAGGAGGTTGTGATGCCGTCGGTGCTGGGGTTGATGGAGCGGCGTGAGGCGCGGGCGAGGCAGGAGCTGGAGTCCTGGACGGAGGTCCTCGAGCAGGCTCAGGCGGAGGTGGATGCCGCGCGGGAGCGGGTCGAGCGGGCCCGGGTGGGGCGTGAGGAGCTGGTGTCGGTGCTGGCCGAGGAGAGCGCGGTGGATACGCCGGTTTCTGTGCTGTCTGGTGGTGAGGTGGCTGCCGCTGGGGGACCGAACGGTTCAGGCCCGGTGCATGGTGGGCGGCCGCCGGTGTGGCGGCCGGGCATCGGTGAGGAGGTGCTCAGCGGCGTGTATCGGGAGGTGTTCGCCGCGGTGGTGGCCGCTTCGGGGCCGGTGAACGGGGTGGAGCTGACCCGGGCGGTGGGCCGGGAGGCGGAGATCAAGAACGAGGTGGAGAAGATCCGTCACCGTGCCAACGTGCTGGAGAAGCGGGGCTGGCTGCTGCGGGCGGAGGACGGGCGGTTCACGCCGGCGCCGGGAGCAGTCGCTCGGGACGCTTCTCCGGCCAGCGCGGAGCGTCTGCGGCCAGGCGCCTCGACAGCCTGATCACGGCGGCCCACCACACCATCTGCTGGTGGTGATCGGGGCGGCGTTCGTGGTCGCGGTTGAGGCGGCGTGAGCGGGAGAGCCAGCTCAGCGTTCGCTCCACCACCCACCTGCGGGCCAGTACGACAAATCCGCGTTGTCCGTCGGACCGGCGCACGACCTCGATCCGCACCCCGTGGCGGGCGAACGCCTTCGCCAGCGCCGGACCCTGGTAGGCGCTGTCGACCCACACCAGTTTTAGCAGTCGGCCCGGCTGTTCCATGAATGCCTCCAGCAGCGCCGGGGCGGCCTTGGAGTCATGCACATCCGCTGTGGTCACGGTGACCTCCAGGAGCAGGCCCTCTGTGTCGGTCAGGATGTGGCGCTTGCGGCCGTCACATGACTTGCCGCCGTCGTATCCGCGACTGTCCTCACCGACGGTTTCGGAGGCGTCCACCGACTGACTGTCGATGATCCCCCCACTGGGCTCGGCGTTGCGGCCCGTGCGTTCCCTCGCCGAGCGTCGCAGGCGTTCGTACAGCTCACGCACGTAGTCGTAGGACCGCCAGCGGCGGAAGAAATCGTAGACCGCCCGCCAGTACGGGAAGTCGACCGGCAGAGCCGTCCACTTCACACCGTTGTCGACGAGGTAGCGCACCGCGTCGAGCATCTCGCGATGGCAAAACGCCTCCGGGCGCCCGCCCCGCTTCAGGAGCCAGGCCGGCACCGGCATCACGGAGCGGACCTCGGCCCACTCCGCGTCCGTCATGTCACTCGGATAGCAGCCTGCCCGCCGCCCCGCAGCGATCGAACCGAACCGGTGCACGTAGCAGTCACACCCAAGGGTGACCGCAGTGGACGCAGGCACAGCAGAGATGGTCAACTCGTCCGACAACGGGCCTCCTTGCTCGTGACCGGCCTCAACAACCACGTCACTACCAAGGGGCCCGTTTCTCTATGCCCACGACCGCACCGGCATCTCTGTCCGAATGATCACCCGCACCGCGGGCTTCGAACGAGATCCGGTTTGCCACAACGCACTCAGAGCCGCAAAGCCCCCAGGAATGGGAGCAGTGGCTACGGGCGACCCGGACGGCGGTGCGCGGCAACGCGCTCACCCTCATCCCGGACGCAGGTCAGCCGGACGATCGTGTCGCCTTCCGACTGATTCACGTCCACTGCCACCGCTGGCGCGGTAGCCGTGGACCGGCAAATCTGGCTGCCCGTGGGCCTTCAGGGCCTGCTTGAGCCGGATACGGTCAACGCCGCCCGTCCGGTTCTGAGGGGGGTACGGCGCAGCAATGCGCCGCACCTACCCGACAGGTGGAATCGGCCTATCGGCAGATCAAGACCTTCCAGCGGGGCCGGCAGGAAGTTCTGCGATCCACCGACCCGCAGCTGGTAAGCCAGGAAGTGTGGGCGCACCTGGTCGTGCACCACTGCCTGACCGGCATCATCATGCAACTCGCTGACAGCAACGGCATCGACCCGGACCGCATCTCGTTCGTCAAGGTCCTCAAGCACACCCGACGCAGCGTGGTCCGCCAGCTCGCCGACACCCCGTCGAAGATCCGCCGGTTCCTGACCGCGCTGGCGGCCAAGGTCCGCCGGAAACTCGACAGTGGCACCTGCCGACTGCGAGAGGCAGACCGCTTCCTGAAACGGCAACTCGCTGTACTCCTACCGGCCGAAGGACAAACCGAAAGCCCCACCACGCCACGCACCCGCCAGGACCATCACACTGCAGGCGACGATAGTTCAGTAGTCAAACAACGGCATTGTGTGCCAGGTGGGAAGTGGCAGACCGTGATCTCGAGCCCACTCTCCTGCGCGAAGGCGTGCAGATGCTACTTCCATGTCCAGCGGCGGGGATCGTTGGAGCCGCCGGAGTCGGCGGTGATCAGCAGCCGGGTGGCGTCCGGGTGGTCAGCTTGTCCGCCGTGCTGCCACCAGCGGCGGATGGACTCCACCGCGAACTCGGAGGTGTCATGATCGGTTCCGATGTTGCCCCAGCCGCTGTTGTGGGCAATGTCGTAGATCCCGAAGGGGATGACTACCGGCTGGTCGCTGGTGATGAAGGTATGGCAGTCCGCTTTGATCGGGTTTCCGCCCGGTCGTCAGGTGCGGCCGGACCGGTCGCGGTCGCCGAGCCTCTTTGGTCTTGGTGTCGATACTGATCACCGGCTGGTTGTCGTTGAGGAAGGCGGCGGCGGTGCGGTTCAGGTGGGCGAACTGGGCATCGCGGTCCGGATGGCCGACGCCCTCGTGGGTCTTCGCGGTGCCCTGCAGGCTGTAGCCCAGGGTGTGCAGCAGGTGCCCGACGGTCGTGGCGCTGACCGGGTGGCCCTGGTCGGTCAACGACGATGCCAAGGCGCGCAGCGACAGCGTGGTCCAGCGCAGCGGGTAGACGGGGTCGCCGCGAGTGTGCGGCTCGATCAACGCCTCGAGTGCCGGCAGTAGACCGGAATCGGTGGTCGTCAAAGGCTTGCGGCCGCCTCCCGGAACCCGGATCCGACGGGTCGGTGCAGGCTGCCCGGCCAGCTCGGCGATGCCGCGTGCGATGGTGGCGGTGCTGGTACCGGAGGCCGCCGCCACCAGAGTGATGCCGCCGTGGCCGATCGCGGTGGCCTCGCTGGCCAGATAGAGCCGACGACGGCGCTCATCAAGGTGCGGCAGGATCTGGTCGAACTTTGTCTGCAGGGCTTCGGCCGCTGTACGGGGGTGGGGATGCGTAGCCATGCCGCAGCCTCCCACCGGCACCCTGACGATGACGATGCTTCAGATCAAAACTGACAGTTATTCAATTGCAAGCCCCCAGGCGGCAGCAGGGCGGCCACTTCGCCGGCGAGCTGCTCGGCGCCGGTCAGCGCGGCCACGCCGCAGTGGAGCGGGGAACTATGCGTTCCCCGCTCCTGGACCTCCGGCCCCGATTGATGCCGCCTCGCGGGCTGGAACAGTGGCACCCCCGCTCCGTTGGGAGCGAGGTTGCCGTTGCCGTTCACCGCGTAGGTCAGCGGTGCCCTGAGGTCAGGTAGCCGACTGGTCACTTTGAGGGGGCGGGGCGCCGCCGGCGGCGAGTCTCATCAGCGGGGAGTCGAAGTCGACGTCCGCCGCAGTCTGCTCCGTGCGTGTCGCGTTCCCGCCGAAGTGATGCTGGTAGCTGGACCAGGCGTTGTCGGCGATCGCGGCGCCGACGCCCGAGCTCATCAACACCGCGAGTTCGGTGGCCGCGCGGCCGATGCGCGCGCCGAGGGCCGAGTCGCCCCAGTCCTCCGGTGCGGCGAAGACCGAGGTGGGTACTGTCAGTGTGCGCATGAATGCGAGCATAGGGCGCATGTGGTCGTCGACGACCAGTGCGTGGCGGGCACTTCCGGCCGTCGCGGCCAGCAGCAGGGGTTTGGCGACGATCAGGTCGTTGTCGAGCACGTCGAAGAACGACTTGAACAGTCCGCTGATGCCGGCGGTGTAGACCGGCGAGGATGCGATCACGCCGTCCGCGGCGGCGAGCTGCCGGATCGTCGCCAGGAGCCGTTCGCCGGGGAAGCCGGAGACGATGGCCTGCGCGATGTCCACGGCGATGGGGGCAAGTTCGATGACCTGGATCGTAAGGGCGCGGCCTTGTATGCGGAGCAGGTCAGCGGTCTTCTGCGCTATGCGGTCGGCCAGCAACCGGGACGACGAGGGATTGCCGGTCCCGCCGCTGACGACCACGAGAGAGAGCGATGGATGGGCCGGCTGCTCCCGATCGGCCTGAGGGTGTGCCGTGTCGTCGGTCATGGTCAGCCGATCTCGGGGTAGCGGGCGGCGAACGCCGGGGTGCTGTCCTCGTACGGCGAGGTGCCGGTCACGTTGTCGCCGCGGTTGGGGTTCGGGCGCGGCTGGCGGGGCTCGGCGTCGCCGTACTTCGCCTTGACCAGGCTCGCGTGGGTCGGCGTCTCGGGGACACCGGGCGCCCGAGTGGCCGCCATCTCCTTGCGGAGCACGGGGACGACCTCGGTGCCGAGGAGTTCGACCTGCTCAAGGGCGGCTTCGACGGGCAGTCCCAGGAGGTCGATGTTCCACAGCTGGCGCTGGTAGTCGCCGTAGCGCTGCCGGAAGTCCATGGTCTTGTCGATGACCAACTGGGGGCTGCCCACCGACAGCGGCGTAGCCTCCATGTAGTCGTCGAGGGAGTTGCCGCTGAACAGCGGGAAGGCCTCGAAGTAGGGGCGGAACCGGTTGACCGCGTCCTGTGACTTCCTGGCGATGAAGGCATGACCGCCGAGGCCGACGATCGCCTGTTCGGGCGTGCCGTGCCCATAGTGGGCGAAGCGGTCGCGGTAGAAGGAGATGAGCTGGTCGAAGTGCCCGTAGGGCGCCAGGACGTTGTTGGCGAAGAAGCCGTTGCCGTAGAAGGCGGCCTGCTCGGCGATCTCGGGGGTGCGGATGGATCCGTGCCACACGAACGGCGGAACGTCGTCGAGCGGACGCGGGGTGGACGTGAAACCCTGCAGCGCGGAGCGGGACTCGCCCTCCCAGTCGACCACGTCCTCCCGCCAGAGCCGGTGCAGCAGGTTGTAGTTCTCCAAGGCGAGGTGGACCCCCTTGCGGATGTCCTGACCGAACCACGGGTAGACCTGGACGGTGTTACCCCGGCCGACCATCAGGTCGACCCGCCCCTTGGCCAGGTGCTGGAGCATCGCGTACTCCTCGGCGATCCGCACCGGGTCATTGGTCGTGATCAAGGTCACGGAGGTGCTCAGCGTGATCCGCTCCGTGATGGCCGCGATGTGGCCGAGGAGCGTGGTCGGGGTGGACGAGAAGAACGGCGGGTTGTGGTGCTCGCCGATGGCGAAGACATCCAGACCCACCTCGTCCGCGCGCTTGGCGATACGCACGATCGCGTCGATGCGCTCCGCCTCGCTCGGGGTGTAGCCCGTGACGGGGTCACGGGTCACGTCGCTGACCGAGAATATTCCGAATTCCATCGTTGTGCTGCCTTTCTGAGCGCGTGAGGTCGCCGTACGACGATTACGCGGACCTGGACGGGGCGGCGATGCGACGGCCCCGTTCTCGCCCATCTCGCGGTATGGCCGCCAGAGAACTTGTCCTGCCGGCACAGCCGGGCCGTATCGGGCGAACCGGTAATCCTGCCATCCAGGGAGACGCCGGCTGGGCGTTCAGCGGGACCGCCGAGTCATGCAAGGTGCGGCGCGAGCAAATATACCCCGCAAATGTTGCTTGCGTACGCATCTTCTATTACTGTCGCGATCAAGACCCCCGCGGCGGCGGGTGCTTCACCGCGCGCCCCGGCCTCAGGAGCCGACGGCACTTTGCCGCAGGGACGATCACTGGAGTAATCGATGAAGTTCTCCTCCCTTGAAGGCTCCGCCAGTCCGGGCCGTCGAACGCTGCTCGGCGGGATGCTGGCCGCCACGGCCATGACGGGCATCGGCGTCGGCTCTGCCGCCGCGACCCCCAAGACCGCCTACCGGCCTCCCCGCACGATCAAGGTGATGGGACACGACGTCGACGTCAGCCGGGCCACACCCTGGCTGGCGGACTTCTTCACCTCCTACTTCGAGGCCAAGTCCGGAACCGACGTCGACCGCCTGATGGCGCACTTCTCACGCACATCGATCGTCTACACCGACGCCACCGTCGGCTGGGCCTTCCCCGACTGGCAGCACCTGTACGACCTCTTCGCCCAGCTCATGCCGACCTGGCCCGACTCCGCCATGGCCTACCCGACCCGCATCGTCGGCGACGACAACAGCGCCGTGGTCTTCTTCACCGACTCACCGGAACTGTTCGGCCGCGAACTGCGAGCCATCGGCACCATCAACTTCCACCACGGCAAGGTCGTCCGCTGGGTCGACCACTGGGACGGACGCTCCCTCACCGTCAAGGGCGTCGACGACATGCGCGTCCCCGTCGACCAGTTCCCCACCGACTTCGGAGAGAAGACGGTCGGCCAGACCGCCGCTCCGGCCCTCCGGGCGGTCGTCAGCAAACTGGTAGCCGCGCTGGCAGCCGGGGACGCGGCCAAGACCGCCATGCTCCTGGACCCGGACGTCGTCCTCGAGGACATGGCCCTGCACACCCAGGTGATCGGCCGGGGCCGGGCCGAGGAGTTCCTCAGCCACACCCTGGCGACCCTCCCCTACGGTCGGAACGTCACCCTGCGACACACTGTCGGCAGCGCCCAGGGCGGCGCCTTCGAGTGGATCAGCCGCACCCCACTGCCGCTGGGAGCCACCGCGCTCGAACTTGGCACGAACGGCCTGATCACCCGCATGACGTCCACCTGGGACAGCGCCCTGTGGCAGGAAACGGCCATCGGCCAGGTCCAGGCCGCCACGATCCTCGGCTGACCCCCACCCCGCGCCGGGCCGGCTCCCCACGGGAGCCGGCCCCATCCGCCCAGCTGCAAGCCGAAGCGAGTGGCCTCTTCGCTCCCACGTGCAGCTGGGCGCGCCAGGCTGGGGCGCAAGCATCACACGTGCGGACGCAAGCAGTTTGAGTTCTCACGGCACCCTTGTTGGCAGTCCGCACCTCACGGCGGCCCGAACGCTTGCCGGGCACGCCCCTCACGGGGTCTACGGGATCCGCAGATCAGGGCATATGTATCCGTTGAAGCAGTCATCTCTCTGCAGTGAACGAAGGTCGTCATGAAGATTGGTTTTGCACTTCCGTACCTGAACCATGTGGCCCATCAGGTCTCCCAGACAGCCGATTTCGCCCGAGAAGCGGAGAAGGCGGGCGCGGCAAGCCTGTGGGTAGGGGATCGGAACTTCGCGGCAGTCAATCCCACAATCGGAATCGGCGGTGCGGGTGACACCACGATTCCAGTGGAGTACCGGACTGCCGCGGACCCATTTGTGCTGCTCGGCGTTGCAGCTGCGACGACCGAGCGGGTACAGCTGGGCACCAACGTTTTGATCGCTCCCATCTACGCACCCGTGCAGTTGGCACGCAGCCTTACCACGATCGATCTCATCAGTGGAGGACGCCTCATTCCGGGCTTCGGTGTCGGCTGGTCACCCGAGGAGTTCACGGCAGCGAACCTGGACTTCAGCAAGCGCGGCGCCCGGACCAACGAGATGCTCGATGCGCTGGAGCTGCTCTGGACCGAGGACCCAGTGGAATACCACGGCCGGCACCTGGACCTTCCGCTGCAGCACTCTCCGCTGAAACCCGTGCAGAGGCCCCGTCCTCCCTTCTACATTGGCGCACCGACCGGGGCCAGTGCCGCGCTCAAGCGCATCGGAGAGCGCGCCGACGGCTGGCTGCCGGCGTCCATAGTTCCTGTCTTCGTGGACGCTGACGTCGTACTCGCACAGCGTGCGGTCATCGACGGGTTCGCCACAGCGGCAGGACGCGACCCATCGCAGATCGACACGATCATGCGCGTCAACATCGTCGAAGGGACCCCGCTCACCCAGGTCGCCGACGCGATCAAGTCCCTTGCCGAACGCACCGGCATCCAGCATTTCATGGTGGAATCCATGTCCCTGCCCCACATCGACGCCTCACTGGAACTGGTCACGCGGATGATGACACTCATCGGACGCGGCTGATCCTGAGTCGTGCCCATGCCCCGCAAGGAAACAGCCACAGCGCGCCCCTCCGGGTTTCCCGAGGGACCGGGACCGCACGGACAGACCCTCTCGCCGAAGACGGGGTTGTAAAAAGAACGGCTCTGTCTCATATCCGATGGTAACGAAATGTCATGTCGCTGAAGACCGTCCCGAAGTACTCTGCTGCGGATCGACGGGACCCTCCCGGCCCTTGCCGGCTTCCAGCCTGAAGCTGCTCCGCGAGGCTTTGGCAGCGTCACGTTGCGGGCCGACCTGCAGTTGTTACTCTGCGCATTCGGCCTCACTGGCTGTTACCACCGGATGTGAGACAGGGCTCAAAGAACGGGTCTGGCCCGTAGTCGGCGGTGACACGGGGTAGCCGTCCTTGATCATGAACTTGTGGTGGATAGCAACGCCCTCACCAGCGCCACGAACTTGGCCCGACCGCCGCGAGCGCTCAGCTCACAGGATCTGTTCGGCCCAAATGGTCTTGCCCAGTGGGGCGTAGCGGGTTCCCCAGCGATGGCAGCATTGGGCGACGAGGAAGAGCCCGCGTCCTCCTTCGTCGGTGGTGGCTGCTCGGCGGATGTGCGGCGAGCTGTTTGCCGCGTCGCTGACCTCGCAGATCAGTGTCCGGTCGAGGACCAACCGGAGTTGTATCGGATCACGGCCGTGGCGGATGGCATTGGTGACGAGCTCACTGACGATGAGCTCGGAGGCGAAGGCCAGGTGCTCCAGCCCCCACTGCTGAAGTTTCTGCAGTACGAGTGGGCGCATGTCGCCAACGGCCTCGGGTACCGGCGGCACCGTCCATACGGCCACCTTCTCGGGGTCGAGTGTGCGAGTCCGGGCGAGGAGCACTGCCAAGCCGTCTTCCTTTGTGAGGCCGGAAGCGACCAGGTCGGTGATGGCTCTGCACGTGTCGTCGAGTGGCCGGCTACGGCTGGCGATGACCGTGCCGAGCCGGGACGCGAGCCCGTCGGCCGTGTCGGCGGGGTACGGGAGGCGCTGACTGCAGAGCACCAGGGTGCTGCCCTCGTCGAGTTCCACCTCCAATGGCTCGAACACCGGGTCTCCCAGACCGAGCGGAGCGTTGATCGGCAGCTCGGGAAACACCGCCTCCCCATCCCGGCCGACGATGGCGGGCGGAGGATGACCGGCGCTCGCCATCACGCAGTGTCGTGAGATGGGGTCGTAGACGGCGTACAGGCAGGTCGAGCCCTTCAACGCCTCCACCACGGCTGCGGATCCGGTGGCGTGTTCGCGCTCGAGGAGCCGCGGCACCATGTCGTCGATCTGGCCCAGCAACTCGTCCGGAGTGAGTTCCACCTGCGCCAGCGTGCGGATCGCGGAGCAGATGTGCCCCATGCACGCGGCCGCCTGGAACCCCTTGCCCGGCACCGAGCCCACGACCAGGGCCACCCGCGCACCCGAGAGGGGAATCACATCGAACCAGTCGCCACCGGCTCCCGCGTGCACGCGCGACGGGCGGTAGTGGTGCGCCACCTCGACCGCGCTCTGATCGGCGACGCTGCGCGGCAACATGCTCGCATGGAGGGTGAGGGCCGCTCGGTGCTCGTTCGTGTATCGGCGCGCATTGTCCACGCACACAGCGGCGCGCGCGACGATCTCCTGAGCAAGAACAAGATCATCCGCCTCGAAGGGCTTCGCATGCCCCCGATACATATGGACGAAACCCAAGGTCGCCTCCCTGGCACGCAGAGGTACGAGAATCAAGGAGCCGATCTCGTGTCTGTGGACGGCCCGGATCCGCTGGTCAGCAGAATGCTGCATCCAGTCGGCATCAGGGTCGACGACCGGAATCAGCCTCGGTTGCCCGTCCATGAGGCTTTGCACATGAGGCGAGTCAGGGGGAAAATCGTGCAGCTCCCCCCGCTGCGCGAACCCCTCGAAGACGACGGGGTTGGTGGCCCTGCGCGCAGCGAGACGCACCCCGACCGGGCCAATGCGCATCGGCTCCGGCTCTGCCCCCGCCATGACGCTGTCCAAGAGGTCTATCACCGCAATGTCGGCAAAGCGCGGAACGAGCATGTCCACGAGTTCGTCCGCCGTGCGCGGCACGTCAAGCGTCGTGCCGATACGAACGGCGGCCTCGCCGATGAGCGACAGACGCTCACGAGCCTGGTACCGGTCGGTGATGTCAATGATCAAGTCGGTCACACCGAGAACGCTGTCGTCCGGTCCCGTCAGGACCACGGAGGACACATTCCACACATGGTCCCGCTCCGGATCTGCGGGGGTGCGCCCGCGATGAACGGCATTGACGACCGGCCGGCCCGTCTCCAGGACCTTCTTGAGCCGGGACTCGACCGCCGCGGCATCGAGCCCCGGAAGAACATCGCGGATGGAACGACCGAGCGCCCGCTCCTCGGGAAAACCGTGGATGTGCTCCAGGGCGGCATTGACCCGCACAAAGCGCAGGTCCCGGTCGTAGACGGCGATACCGACCGGCGCTTGAGTGAAGAGCGCCTCCAAGATCGCCTGGCCCTCCGCAACGGGCGAGGGGGGCGCGGGCACCGCGATGACAACGGTGCCCTCGATCCCGGGCCCTCCGGGCTCGAGCAACCGCGACGTGTGCAGAACAACATCGGCGGGGCGTCCGTCCCGGCCGGTGAGCACAGCACGGAGGGCCGGAGCAGACCCCAGCGTCGGCCCAGAGGCGTTCCCCGAAGTCGGTTCCGCGAATACCTCCGGCCACAGCACGGCTGCCGGCTGTCCGACGACGTCGAACGAGCTGTAACCGAAGAGCGCCTCAGCTCCGGCGCTCCATGCCGAGACAAGACCATGGTCGTCGAGAACGAAGCCGGCGATCTTCTCATCGCCAGGCGCGAGACGGCTCGCCGGAGACTTGCCCATTTCCTCAGTCCTGTCACACATAGTGATACTTGAGGGCTCAATGTCACTGCAGGTCGCCGCCGGTTGGTTCGCGTTGAAGGCCGCCCACCGGCGCGTCTCATGTTCAGCCTAGTCAGATCTCTTGCGGTGCGCCCGGTACCGTCCCCCGGCAAGCCCGGGGTTGCCACGACTGGCGGTCCAGACAGCAGCTGCGCAGTTCCGCCCAGCGTCCCCGGTGGGCCGAGTGCCACGCCCTCCGGGTGGTGCGCGTCGGCCGCCGGCCCCGCTTCGCTCATCGCAGGCCCTCCCTTCGCCCGCGCGTCGCAGCCGCGCCGCCTCCGGATGCGAGAGGCGGTGCTCACGTCCTGCGGCCGGCCGGCCCGGGGGTGCCGGTGCGCCGCCGCGGTGTGGGGGTCGCCCTTGCGTGGCCAGCGGGATGGTGAAGCCTGGAGAGACGTTGTCCGGGTCGTAGGCCATTGATTTTGCGCAGCCGCTCGAGAGTGGCCCGCGGGAACGCCGCGGTCAGGGCAAGAGTCCTGGTTGCCGCGCTCGTCCCAGCGCCCGAGGCCGCGGCACCGCCGGCGCGGCCACGGCGATAAGCGCCTACAGCTCGAGTAGTAGGTCGTTCGTCCCATGGCGCAAACGCCCCACCTGATATTTAATTGCTTGCGCACGCACTTCTACGGCATTTCAGTCCGGCCGGTCGCCGTGTCGTGTACGCGCGACATGCCGGGAGGACCGTCGGCCGACTTGGCTTCTCCCTCCCCCACGCGCCGGAGCCCCCGGGCTCAGGCGTTCAGCACCGAAATGGAACCACCATGCCCCACACACCCAACGTCGCAGTCATCTACTACTCCTCCACCGGCACCATTCACCAGCTGGCGGAGACCATCGCCACCGGTGCGTCCGAGGCAGGAGCCAACGTACGTCTGCTGCGCGTCGCCGAGCTCGCGCCCAAGGAAGTGATCGCGGGCGTCCAGCCGTGGGCCGACCACGCCGCCGCGACCGAGCACATCCCGGTCGCCACGCCGGACGACATCACCTGGGCCGACGCCGTCATATTCGGCACACCCACCCGCTTCGGCAACGTCGCCAGCCAGCTCAAGCAGTTCCTGGACACCCTCGGCGGCCTGTGGGCCCAGGGCCTGCTCGCCGACAAGGTGTACAGCGCCTTCACCTCCACAGCGCAGCTGCGCGGCGGCCAGGAGTCCACCCTGCTGGCGCTCTACAACTCCATCTACCACTTCGGCGGGTTCATCGTGCCCCCCGGCTTCACCGACCCCGTGAAGTTCGTCGACGGCAACCCCTACGGCACCTCGCACGTGACCGGTGCCGACGCGCAGTTCCCCGTCGACAGCACGGCCCGCGCCGCCGCCACCTTCCAGGGCCGGCGCATCGCCGACGTCACCCGGATCATGAAGGCCGGCCGCGCGGCGTGAAGGTCCCCCGGGCGTGGATGCCCGGACAACACGAGCCCCGGGCACCTCTGAACGAGGCACGAAACCAAATCAGTTCACAACACATGGAGTTTTGACATGTCAGTTCCGCAGACACACACGGGCCGCGTTGCCGTCGTCACCGGCGCCGCACGCGGTATCGGCCAGGCCATCGCCGTCGACCTCGGGGCGCGCGGCGCGACCGTTGTCGCCGTCGACCTCACCAGCCCTGACGAAACCGTCGCCCTGCTCGCCGACAAGGGCCACACCGCACTCGGTCTCACAGCGGACGTGTCCAGCCCGGAGCAGACCGCGGCCGTGGGACAGGAAGTCGCCGACCGCTTCGGCCGGGCCGACATCCTGGTCAACAACGCCGGCATCTTCCCCTTCCGCGACATCGAGGACCTGGACTACGACACCTGGAAGCGCGTGCTCGCGGTCAACCTCGACTCGCAGTTCCTCATGGTCAAGGCCGTACTGGCGACCATGAAGAAGGGCGGCTGGGGCCGCATCGTCAACCTGACCTCCAACTCCATCGTCACCAACATCCCCGGCCTCTCGCACTACATGGCGAGCAAGATGGGCAACATCGGCTTCAGCCGCGGCCTGGCCAACGACCTCGCGCCCTTCGGCATCACCGTCAACGCCGTCGGCCCGACCCTGACCATCACCCCCGGCAGCCAGCAGGTCCACCCCCAGGAAGCTCGCGACGCCGCCGCCCAGGCCCAGGCCATCAAGCGCAACGGCCTTCCCGAAGACCTCACCGGCACCATCGCCTTCCTCACCAGCGACGACGCCGCCTTCGTGACCGGCCAGACGATCATGGCCGACGGCGGCTACGCCCGCTGACCCATCCACCGGCCCTCCGTCAGCCCCTCTGGGGCCGACGGAGGCTGCGCGAAAACGTCTCACCCCGGGCCAGGCCGTCCGGCGGCGTCGCCGGACGACCTGGCCCCGGCACCCATCAGAAGAGAAAAGGAGTCGCAGATCATGCGCAACGTCAAGCGCGCCGTACTGGTAAAGCCCGGTTCTCCCCTGGAGATCTGGGAGCGCCCCACCCCGTCCGCATCCAGCCGTGACGTCATCGTCTCGGTCGAGATGTCCGGCGTCTGCGGCACGGACCACCACCTCCAGTCCGGCGACATCACGCTGCCCAACCCGATGGTCCTCGGGCACGAGGCCATCGGCCGTATCGAGGAACTCGGCTCCGAGGTCACCACCGACTACGCCGGAGAGCCCGTCGCGGTGGGAGACCTCGTCTACTGGCAGCCGGCGCTGCCGTGCTACCGCTGCTACTACTGCACCGTCCTGGAAGACGTGTCCATGTGCCCCAACCTGGTCACGTACCAGCTGCACCAGCACGGGGACAAGCCGCCGGTGGGGACCTACACGGAGTACGCCTGGCTGCCGGACGGCATGACATTCTTCAAGATCCCGCAGGACGTCCCGGCCGAGGCCCTCATCGCCTTCGGTTGCGCCATGCCCACCGCGCTGCACGCCCTCGACCGGCTGGGCGGCATCCAGTACGGGCAGAACGTCATCGTGCAGGGCTCCGGCCCCGTCGGCCTCGCAGCCACACTCCTGGCGCACCTCGCCGGCGCGGGGAGCGTCACGGTCCTCGGCGCACCCGCCAACCGGCTCGAGATGGCCGAGAAGCTCGGGGCCACCACCGTCATCGACGTGACGAAGACCACCGAGCAGGAACGGGCCGCCGCGGTCATGGAGATCACGGACGGCCGCGGCGCGGACGTCATCATCGAGGCCGCCGGCAGGGTCCCCGCGTTCACCGAAGGTCTCCCGCTCGTCGCCACCAACGGTACATACGTCATCCTCGGCCTCTGGTCCGCGCCGGGCACCTCGCCGGTCGAGCCGCGCTACCTCAACAACCGCAACATCAGCGTCATCGGCTCGGCCTACACGACGCCGCGGCACATGTACAACACGATCCAGATCACCCGGATGTGCCACCAGCGGTTCCCGCTCGCCGAAATGGTCACCCACCGCTTCTCCCTCGAGCAGGCGCAGGACGCGTTGGACTCCGTCGGACGCGGCGAGCCGCTCAAGGCCGTGATCGTGCCGTAATGGCCCGGTTCTTGTAGCGCTCCTCGCCGAAGCCGGGTGGCCGTCCGCCGCGTGAGCCCTTTGCGCAGGCGGGCGGCCTGGCTGTCGGCCTTCTCCGGGACGGCGTACCGGATGACTCTGTCCTGTAATCGGTAGTAGCGGTGCGTGGTAGTCACTGGAGGAGGAAGTGTTGGCGGAGAGCGCCAACTCGGCCGTGCATCTGCCGCATGATCCTCTTGGTTCGCGTGTTGACCCCCTCGGTGCGCCCGTTGTGATGGGGCTGGATGAGGCCGACGCCCATCGTGCTGGTCTGGGACCGTCTGAACACCCACGTCTCCCACGCCATACGCGAGTTCATCGCCAAGCGCGTGCATGGCTGGCGGTGTTCCTGCTGCCCGCCTACTCGCCCGACCTTTAGCCTCGCCATTTCCTCCGGATCTCGGCGCTGTCGAACAAGGCAGTGCCCTGCAGCCAGACTCCGGCCGACACGACGTGTCCGCCGTGCAGCGATTGGCGCGGTATCCGCAATGCGGTGGTCCAGGCCGTAGGGAAGAAGCCCGGCAGTGAGCGGGCTGTGCACGGCGTCCTCTGTCGGACACCGCCCCGATGGTCTCCCGCGCCCTGATCGGCGACCCGGCAGCTACGGGACTACCTACCCGACGCGCAGGGAGAGGACGTCATGTCCGACGTCCTCAACGCCGTGCCGCCGGCGGAACTCGAGCACATGGACCCGCTGGGGCTCGCGCCCGGCTCCACGATCTCCTGCGGATCCTGGAGGGCCACTATAGAACAGGGACCTGTGCAACATGGTGTTCACCATCGAACGGGGAATGCTGCGGACGCGGCCCGGTGTCTGCTGCGTGGTCTCCGCCATCGTCCCGCCTGCGCGACCAGGCTCGGCAGAAGGCGGTCGGGGGAGCCGTGAACGGCGGGGCCGTGGCACATGTGGCCGTGACATCGTCCGGTTCGGCGGAGTGCATGACATGTCTGTAGATGCGGCAGTGGGGTATGGCGCTCGCCGTGCGCTGCCGTCCGCCGCCGGTCGGGCCCAGCGGCAGGTTGGCAACCACGTTCGGATCAGTAGTCGCTCGGACACGGGCCGCGTTCACTCATCCCGATACTGCGACATGACGGCGAGGTCCCCGCGCGCTGAGCTACTGCACGTCCGGCACCTTGAAGTGGCCCTTCACCTCGCGTTCGCCCCGGATGGCGATCCCAGAGCGTCTTCCGGGCCGTCCGCGTCTCGCCCCGCTCCCCGGATGCCGTCGAACGCCAGGCAGAGCACGCGCTCGCGTTGCGCGTCATCCGCGAACGATCCCGCCGCCACGCTGACAACAAGGCGAATGGCATCTTCCAACCGGGCATCCGGACGGATGGCCCCTGCCTCCTGCGCCCTGCGGAAAAGCGGTTCCCCAGCGGCTCGCAGAGCTTCTCGTCCAGCCCTGAAAATTTCCGAATTGCGATCCAGCGTCCCCTGTATGGCCTGTTTGGTTGCGTCGTATCCGATGAAACGGCGACTCCATGCCTCAAACGCCGGCCAGGCCGGGAGATCGGCCACCTGAGCCGCGAACTCGCAGAGCCGCTCGACTTCCTCTGCAAAGACGGCGTGGTAGAGGTGCTGACGCGTGGGGAAGTTCCGGTACAGCGTTCCGATCGCCACTCCTGCCCGCTGAGCGATATCCTCTAGAGGGACTGTCGGACCACCCTCCGCCAAAGATTCTCTCGCAGCAGCCAAAAGGGCATCGAAATTCCGCAGAGCATCCGCACGATGCGGCCGCGACACCCTGAATGCAGAGTCGCTGCGAGACACATCACTCACTTAAGTCTCCGTCTGTAGCCTGACCGGGCGGACGACGAGTGTAGCCTCTCGCTCAGGGGCTGCCCCCACCTCCCCGGCGGCCATGCCCACCGGGCCGCACCAGAAGCCGGCTGCGGGACACCAACGCCCAACTGCACAGTGCCGACGGGTCTGCCGCGTGCACCCCTCGTTCGCGGCTGCTGTCCGTGGGGCGCCGTAGTTGCTCCTCCGACGGTGCGAATTCCTGGAACCGCTGCACGTCGCACAGTGGAGCAGTGGTGTCATCCGCGGGTCCAGCCGGACCGCGTCCAGCGTGGCGGTCCACCACGCGGGCTCCCGAGATCCACGACGCCGCCTCGGTCGCGGAACCCGCCGGGAGACTCCAGGCTCGGTTGAACGCTCCGCGACCTCCACCGGCGACCGGCAAGCCTGCAGTCGAGCGGGCGGCTCTCGGCATCGCGGACAGAACTTGCAAGCGGAGGATTTCCTCGACTAAAGTCGAGGTGGTGCCTTAATTTTACTGGGTGTTCGGTCTCGACTTAACGGGCTGTCGCAGTACCTCGCGGTACGGCGGTAGCACTTACCGGGTCCGGTTGTACCGGGCCGGACGGGCCCCGCTGTACGTACAGAGCGGGATCTGCGCGCAAGGGAAAGAAAGTGAGGCGGCCGTGATGGATCAGAACGCTGGCGGCCCTGTCCCCATCGCCCTTCGGGTGAATGGGCAGGAGCGGGAGGTGCGTACCGAGGAGGAGACACCGCTGCTCTACGCGCTCCGCAATCATCTGGGCCTCAAGGGCACCCGCTTCGGGTGTGGGCTTGGTCTCTGCGGTGCCTGCTTCGTCCTCGTCGACGGTCATCCGACCTTCTCATGCGACACCCCGGTGTGGTCGCTCAACGGCAAAGAGGTGACCACGATCGAGGGCCTGGGTACCGCTGGCGAGTCCCACCCGGTCACCCGGGCGATCGCGGAGACACAGGCGGCGCAATGCGGGTATTGCGTCTCCGGCGTGGTGATGGCAGCGGCCGCTCTGTTGGAAGAGAACGACAATCCGTCGGAGGACGAGGTGCGCGAGGCCCTGGACCGCAACCTGTGCCGGTGCGGCGCTCACAACCGGTTGGTGGGAGCGGTCCTCATCGCCGCCGCCGAGATGCGAGCGGAGGCCGGCCGATGACCACAACGCCGGCGACACCCGCGATGCCCCCGTCCCTGGCAGCGAACCCCTGGTTGTCCAGCTGGCTGCGCATCCTTCCGGAGGGCCAGGTGGAGGTCCGATCCGGCAAGGTGGAGATCGGCCAGGGAGTGCTCACCGCCCTCGCGCAGATCGCCGCCGAAGAATTGGACGTGGACGTGTCCCGGGTGCGGATGACGGCGGCCGCCACCGGCGTCAGCCCCAACGAGGGGCTCACGGCGGGCAGCCTTTCCATTCAGCACTCCGGTGCCGCGCTGCAGTTCGCGTGCGCGGAGGCCCGGGCGGTCTACCTGGACCGCGCCGCGGCCCTCCTCCAGTGCGATGCCACGCAGCTGACCGTCGACGACGGGCGCATCACCGCGACTGACGGGCGGACCACGACCTACTGGCAGCTGGCTGACGACGCACTGCTCGACCGGCCCGCTACCGCGACGGTCGCACCGAAGTCCGAGTCGGCCTACCGGGTGGTGGGCACCAACGCGCCCCGCGTCGACCTGCCGGACAAACTGGCCGGCAGGCCCCGGTTCGCACACGACCTCGTGCTCCCGGGGCTCCTGTTCGGCCGGATCGTGCGGCCGCCGTCACGGGGCGCCACGCTGGATACCGTGGACACCGAGCCGACCCTGGCCGTGCCCGGGGTCGTGACGACCGTGCGCGACGGGAATTTCCTTGCGGTGATCGCGGATCGGGAGGAAGTGGCCCTGCGAGCTGTGGAGCTCCTGCGCAAGGACGCGGTGTGGCAGCAGTCGCCGACGCTCCCGGACGAGGACGACCTGCCGACGTTCCTCACCACCGCCCCCCGTGAGACCACTCTGCTCGCCGACCAGGGCGAGCGCCCCGCCGCGTCCGCGGTGACCCGGTCCCACGAAGCCACATACCACCGCCCGTACATCGCACACGCGTCAATGGGGCCTTCCAGCGCAACCGCGCTCCTCACCACTGAGGACGGCGAGGCCCGGCTCGCTGTCTGGACACACAGTCAGGGTGTCTACATCCTGCGTCAGGAGCTGGCCCGGGCACTCGACATGAGCGAGAAGCAGATCACCGTTTCCCACGTCGAGGGACCGGGCTGCTACGGCCACAACGGTGCGGACGACAGCGCCATGGACGCGGCCCTGCTCGCCCTTGCAGTTCCGGGCCGCCCCGTACAGGTCGTGTGGTCGCGCGCCGACGAACTGGGCTGGTCCCCCTTCGGGCCGGCAGCAGTGGTGAGGGTCGCCGCCGACGTCGGCACCGGCGGAGAGGTACTGGCCTGGGAGCAGGAGATCTGGGGCAACAGTCACATCACCCGGCCCGGGATGACGCCTTCGATCGGATTGCTGGCCGCGAGCCACCGCGAAGGTGGCAAGGAAATCGAGTCGGGGCCGGAGGCGCCCCTCACCCATGGCGGCGCAGCCGGGCGCAACTCAGTCCCCGGTTACGACTTCGGGTACCGCAAGGCGGTCAACCACCGGGTCCTGCCCAGCCCGCTGCGAACCTCCTCATTGCGGTCGCTCGGCGCCTTCGTCAACGTGTTCGCGGCTGAGTCGTTCATGGACGAACTCGCCTTGGAGGCAGGACGGGATCCGGTGGAGTTCCGTCTCGCGCACCTGACCGACCCCCGGGCGCGTGCCCTCATCGAGACCGTCGCACGGCGTGCGGCATGGGACAGCTGGCGGCCGTCGGAATCCCTGGGGCACGGCATCGCCTACGCCCGCTACAAGAACACCTCCGCATACTGCGCGGTGGTCGCCGAGGTGGAGGCGGTGAGCGAGGTCCGGGTACGGCGGCTGACCCTGGCCGTGGACGCGGGGCTGGTCATCAGCCCGGACGGCGCGCGGAACCAGATCGAGGGCGGCGCCATTCAGGCCACCAGCTGGACGCTGAAGGAACGCATGCGCTTCGACCGGATGACGGTCACCAGCGAGGACTGGGAGAGCTATCCGATCCTGCGCTTCTCCGAGGTCCCCTCGGTCGATGTCGAACTGATGCCTGGCGACGGAAATCCGCCCCTCGGTGTCGGCGAGACGGCGCAGGGTCCGACGGCCGCGGCCATCGCCAACGCCCTCTACGACGCCCTCGGCGTGCGCGTGCGTTCGCTGCCGCTCACCGAGGAGCAGATCGTCGCCGCGATGCCCGACTGAGCGGCCGCTTCCGGGGCAGCTCCGAGAAAGGACCAGCATGATCATCGACGTACATCAGCACTACTCCCCGCCCGCCCTTACCGAGGCTGTCGCCAAAGAATCCCCCGGCCTCAAGGTGTTGACCGAACCCTGCGTCGAGCTCGACAGCAGGCTGCCCGAGATGGACGCGAGCGGGATCGATGCCGCCCTGCCGTCCATCCCGCACCCGTGCCGACTCTCGCCGGGGGACGATCGGGCCGGCTACCTCGCCCTGGCCCGACGCTGCAACGACGAACTGCTGGCCGCAGCGGAACGGCACTCAGACCGGTTCGCTGCGCTTGTCGCACTTCCTTTCGGTGACACCGAGGGCAGCCTGGAGGAACTCGAGCGTGTAGCAGGACACCCTCTGGTCAAGGGCGTCATCGGCTTCACCGTGACGCGCCCTTGGAGTCTGTACGAGCCTCGCCTCGAGCCGGTCTACCAGGCGATGGCCCAGCACAACCTCCCCTTTATGCTGCACCCGGTCATGGACGACTTCACCGCACACCCCTCGTTCGAGGCGTTCACGCTGTTCGGCAGCATCGCCTCGCCTGTCCAGGAATCCGTGACGGCGGCGCAGCTGATGCTGTCCGGAATGCTCGACCGCGTACCCGAACTGACGCTGATCATCCCCCACTTGGGAGGGGTACTTCCCTACCTCGCTCAGCGCCTCATCGATCAGAGCGGCACCGGCGCCGCACAGTACGACTGCCTGGAATACCTGCGCAACCGCTGCCTTGTGGACAGTTGCTCCTACCACCAGCCCGCACTGAGCTGCGCGGAGGCGACGATGTCAGCGCAGCACATTCTGCTCGGCTCCGACTATCCCTACCGCGGCTCCCTGCAGCGCGCGGTGTCCGACATCGAGACCAGCGGTCTGAACGCACCGGATCGAGCCGCTGTCTACGGCGGCAACGCCGAGCGTGCAGGACTCCTGACCGACGCCATGCTCGCACGCACCCCTTCAGGGAACCGCCCCCAAGCGTGAGCTCGCTCACCAACTGGCGGATCCCTTCGTTGCGCAGGCCCCGTTAGCCGCACCACGTTCATCGGAACCATGGCAGTGCGCCTCAAGAGCAGGGGCGCCGGCGGCCAGCTGTCAAGCGATCGTCGTGTCTTCGGCCATCTCCAATGGACAAGTCCCATACCCAAAGTGACGCAGATGCGCTCGCGGGGTGCGACGCGCTGATCTCCTGATCGGCACCGTCACCGGCTCCTTCGGAGCCCAACCTCGGCTGCATCGCCACGGACGAGACTGGTGGGCGGTTGCTCCAGGCCCAACGGCGCACGACAGCAGTCGCGGTGGCTCAGCGACCGCCGAGGCCCCTCGACGATCCACAGGATCCGGCAGCTACTCAGGCAACGGATGACGTGCACTGTCCAGATGCCCAGTGACAATGAACCTTGGGCGGGGGCAGCGAAGTTGAGTGGCCTGGGTCACTCAACTTCGCTGCCCCCGCCCAAGACCCAAATGGAGTTTGGCTCTCCTTCGGGCTCACTGCGTGTGAACGAGAGCCAAATGCACCCGCTTTTCCAGAGACGGGCTACCACG
The DNA here is from genome assembly GCF_035994185.1 of Streptomyces sp. NBC_01217. NCBI lineage: Bacteria > Bacillati > Actinomycetota > Actinomycetes > Kitasatosporales > Streptomycetaceae > Streptomyces > Streptomyces sp. NBC_01217. The sequence continues at coordinate 8,836,298 of NZ_CP108538.1, read as the reverse complement.
TTTAGAACTCTTTACCCGCAATTGTTTGCTCACAGAAATCAATGAGACGTACGCTGTGGCAAGGGTGGGAGGAATCGGCGCTTCTTGGGCATCACAGGAGCTGCACCCGGAGTCAGACGGCCGGTTCCGGTCATGCTCCAGCCATGTGCTGGTTGAGCCCACCAACGTAGGCGCTTCGGTCTCCAACTGCGCGTCGGCCCTGTGCGGCCGACCGGCCGGTTGCAAGACATGCGGCGGCGGCCACGACGGCTGTCACTCGCTGGGAGGTTACCGCCGGGTCGGTCTCCTGAGCTGCAGCGCGATCCTCGCCCACGGGTCTTACGACATCGCGACGCCTGTTGCCAGTAGCCGCCCGACCCGGACCTGGGCAGATTGCCCTGACATCTGAGGAATCCACAAGAAGGAAGACGATGGCAACAACGACATCACCGGCGCGTCTGCACAGGTCGCATGCTCGCACCAGCACCCCCCCAGGTCGTTCAAGTTCGATGTCGCACAGTGAGATCATGAGAGCTCTCACCGGGTTGATCCTCGGCCTGTTCGTAGCGATCCTGTCGTCCACGATCGTTTCCAACGCGCTGCCCAGGATCATCTCCGATCTGCACGGTGGTCAGAGCGCCTACACGTGGGTCGTCACCGCATCCCTGCTCGCCACCACCGCCACCACTCCGCTGTGGGGCAAGCTGTCCGACCTGTTCAGCAAGAAGCTGCTGGTCCAGCTGGCGCTGGTGATCTATGTGGTCGGTTCGCTGGTCGCGGGCGTGTCACAGAACGCCGGGATGCTGATCGGCTGCCGTGTTGTCCAGGGTGTCGGTGTCGGCGGTCTGGTCGCGCTGACCCAGGTCATCATGGCCGCGATGATCTCGCCGCGGGAGCGCGGCCGGTACAGCGGCTACCTCGGTGCGGCCTTCGCGGTCGGCACCGTCGGCGGCCCGCTGCTCGGCGGTGTCATCGTCGACACCGGCTGGCTCGGCTGGCGCTGGTGCTTCTACGTCGGCGTGCCCATCGCGATCATCGCGCTGATCGTGCTGCAGAAGACCCTGCACCTGCCGGTCGTCAAGCGTCAGGCCAAGGTCGACTGGGCGGGCGCCGGCTTCATCACCGCAGCCGTCAGTCTGCTGCTGACCTGGGTCACCTTCGTCGGCGACAAGTACGAGTGGATTTCCTGGCAGACCTGGGTCATGACCGGCGGCGCGGTGCTGCTGGGCCTGATCTTCGTGCTGGTCGAGTCCCGCGCGCGCGAGCCGATCATGCCGCTGCGGTTGTTCCGCAACAAGACGATCAGCCTGACCTCGGGCGCTTCGCTGTTCGTGGGTGTGGCGATGTTCGGCGGCACGATCTTCCTGAGCCAGTACTTCCAGCTTGCGCGCGACAAGACGCCGACCATGGCCGGTATCTGCACCATTCCGCTGATCGCAGGTCTGTCGGCCTCCTCCACCGCCTCCGGTCTGATCATCACCCGCACCGGCCGCTGGAAGGCAATCCTGGTCTCCGGCGCTGTTCTGCTCACCGCCGGCAGCGCTCTCCTCGGCAGCCTGCGGTATGACACTCCGCTCTGGCAGACCGGGCTGTACATGGCTCTGTTTGGCCTGGGCGTCGGCATGATGATGCAGAACCTGGTCCTGGCCGTGCAGAACCAGGTACAGCCAGCCGACCTCGGCGCGGCAAGCTCCATGGTCACCTTCTTCCGCACCCTCGGCGGCGCGGTCGGCGTCTCCGCGCTGGGCGCCGTGCTCTCGAACCGGGTCACCCGCTACACCACGGACGGCCTGTCCGCGCTGGGCGTGGACTCCACCGGCTCGCCCGACGGCAGTATCCCGGACCTCGCGACATTGCCGGCGCCGATCCGGACGGTCGTGCAGAGCGCATTCGGCCACGGCGCCGGCGATGTGTTCCTGGTGGCGGCCCCCCTGTCTCTTCTGGCGCTGCTGCTGGTGCTGTTCATCAAGGAGGTGCCGCTGAGGACCGCGAGCGGCTTGCAGCAGACGACGGCTGGCTCCGAGTCCGAGGAGCGGACGGCCCCGCAGGCAGTACCGCACGGCGCCGCAGCCTTGGCGGACACGGCCGTGGTCTCTGCCGCGCCCGAACACGCGGCGGCGGAGGGGGGGATCATCCAGGGCCAGGTCCGCAACTCCGAGGGCGCCGGCGTCGCACACGCCACGCTCACCCTGCTCTCCCTCACCGGCAAGCAGCTCGGCCGGGCCGCCACCCGCCCCGACGGCGGCTACACGCTCACCGCGCCCGGCGCCGGCTCGTACGTCCTGATCGCGGCGGCCGACGGCCACCAGCCGCAGGCCTCCACAGTCGTGGTCGGCGAGGAACCGGTCCCCCACAACGTGATCCTGGCCGGCACCAGCGGCCTCACCGGCACCGTGACCTCCGAGGCCGACGGCATACCCGTCCACGGCGCCGTGGTCGCCGTCACCGACATCCGCGGCGAAGTGCTGGCCAGCGGAGGCACCGGGCAGGACGGCGGCTTCGGCTTCGCCGAGCTCCCGGCCGGCGACTTCACCCTCGCGGTCAACGCCACCGGCTTCCGGCCGGCCGCCCTGCCCGTCGAGGTCGCCGGCACCGGCCCGACCCGCGTCGACGTCGCACTGCGGCTCGGCGGCCGCGTCCAGGGCACCGTCCTCGGCGGCGCGACCCGGCTGCCGCTGCCCGAGGCGCGCGTCACCCTCGTGGACGGCGCCGGCAACGTCGTGGCCACCGCCACGACCGGCGGCGACGGCGTGTACGCCTTCGGCGACCTGGACGCGGGCGAGTACGCGCTCATAGCCAGCGGCTTCCCGCCGGTCGCGACCACGATCACGGTCGACGACGAGACCGCCAAGGACGTCGACGTGGAGCTCAGCCACCCCGAGGGGTGAGCGGGCCCTCTCGAGAACGGCCGGTTCGCGCGCTTGCGGAGACGCACGAACCGGCTGCCCCGGGGGACACCCCGGTCTGGTCCGGACAGCACAGGCAGGGGACGGCCGAGCCGTCAGGACCGGACCACACCGGGTGGCTCCCGCAGGGGCCCGGGGCATCCCCCCGGGCCCCGCTCCCCCGGGGAACACACGCGCGACGGAAGGCGAGCAACGAGCATGACCACGATCGGCAAGACGGGCCTGCGGGGGCGGGTGCGCACCAAGGACGGCTGGGCGGTGCCGCACGCCGTGCTGACGGTCACTTACATGACGGGCTGACCCTGTCGCGGTCGGCGGCGCAGACGGCGACATGACCGCTCGGGTCTCTGGGCGAGCCGTTCTCGTCCGTGGAGAGCTCCTTGCGCCACGTAGCCAGGGTAGCGGCGAGGCCGGCGAGCTCCCTTGTCGTCGCGGATCCGTGCGTCCTCACGCTTGTCCCGCGACGTCACGGTGGCTGGCTCCACGACCTGGAACAGGCAGGAACCGTCGTCCGCGATCTGGCTCGCCCTGCACCGGGGGCACGGCGAGCGATCGTCGGTGGCGTCCTCGGTGCGTACGTACCCGCAGCCTGGGCACACCCGCCAGGTGCGCCACTCCTGCCGGCCGCCCGTCGACAGCTCCAGGCCGGTGATCTCGTGCCGGTAGCCGTTGACGTAGAAGGTGTTGCCTGGCGCCAGCTCCTGGATCGCGAAGCGGCGGGGCCGCTCATAGGAGACGGTCTCGGACGTGTACACCACCTTGCCCGTCTTCGGGTCGATGCCGTCCTCGCCGTACAGGGTCGCCGACAGCGTCGTCGACGAGTCGATGAAGGCGTAGTTCGGCAGCAGACCCAGGTCACACAGGGCGCTTTGCGCAGTGGTGTGGAAACAGGCCCAAAGCGCGCAGGCGAGGAAACTGGTGCCGGCCGCGGCGGCGAACGCGGGGCGCAGGGCGAAGCGGTCGGGCCAGTCCTGGGCCTTGAGGCCGGTGTCGACGGTCTCAAGGGTGGCGAGCACCAGGAGAAGCAGCACCGTCATGGCGGCGGTGAAGACGACGTAGCTGGTGACCAGCGGAGCGGGAACCCATGCGGCGAGGGCTCCGGAGACGAGGGGCCAAATGCCAGGCCGCCGAGGTTGGCGACGGAGGCGACCTCGGCGGACACCGGCGATCCGCCCCGCTCGGGGTAGGCCTCGTGGTGCAAGTCGGAGAGGTAGGTCGTGACCATCGAGGCCATCAGTCCCACTGCCACGCCGGTGATCAGGCGCCCGACGATCAGACCCGGCAGGTCCGGCCGTGCGGCAAGGACGACGGCCGAGACGATGCCGACGCCGAGCGCCGGAACGATGATGCGGCGGCCGAGCCGGTCGGATAGGTGACCGAGCAGGCGGAAGCCGGCCGCCGCCCCGACGACCATGACCGCGAAGGCGGATGGTGGCCTCGGTCGGACCGAAGTGGTCACGCGCCTGGTACAGAGGCCACAGCGGGGTCGGCGCGGTACCGAAAGCCATCGGTTGACGCGGCCGGAGTTCTGCCGGTGACGAGGCCTCGTCGTTGGTTACGCGATCAGCCGATCAAGTCGCTCCCCCTCCCCCCGGTGATCGCCACCGGAACTCGGGACGGGTGGATCGCCCTCGGTGTGGTCCGGGTCAGTTACCGACGCGGGGTGGGGTGCTGGTGCCGTACAGGCGCTGCGCGTGGTCGGCGTAGGCGCGCTGTGCCGAGTCGGTCAGGACCAGGCGGGCGGGTTCGGGCACGTCGGCGAGCAGATCCTCGAACACTTCGGGGTCGGCCTCGTACATCGCCATGCCGAGGGCCAGCGGCATGGTCTCCGGGGGAGTCTTCGCCATTCCGTGCGCACCGAGTTGCTTCCACTCGGCCGCGGTGACGTACTGCCCGGCGAGGGGAAGGATCTCCTTCTCTTCCAGCATCAGGTGCTCCACCAGCGCCGACAGCAACCGCTCGATGGCACCGGCGAGTCGCTCGCCCTGCTGCGCCGTGGCACGCCACTGCGGCAGGAGTTCGGTCACCTCTGTGTAATGCCGCTCAATGGCGCCGTGCTGCTCCTCCATCGTGGGCACGATCGCCGCTGCCTTGTCGCCCGCACGCTCGAGCAGGAGCGGCCAGAGCAGCAGGTCCTCGCCCTCGTGGTGCAGGTGCAGCAGGAAACAGATGTGGTCGGCGTGAGCCCCGACGGCTTTCGCGCGCTCGACATCGCTCGGCTTCACGTCCCGCACCAACTGCGGAAGCAGGCGGAACTCCCGGCGCAACATGGCGTGTGCCATGTACATGTCTCTGACATCCGCCATGGGCTCATCGGGTCGGGTCACTTGCAACCTCACTCATCGTTGAAACCGCTATCAAGGCGGCTGTCGGCGTGGCCGTCTCAGATGGAACGACCAGGTCAGGGGTGCTGGGCTCGAGGGAGGTGGGGGTGCTCTGCGCGCCAGGCGCTGCAGTGGCCACCGTAAGGAAGCGCCACTTGCGTGCTTCGCCGGAGGTCTCACGGTGTGCCGGTGCTGCACTTCCCGCCGGCTCTGCCCTGCCGAAGGCGGCTTGCGCCTCATGTAAGGTACCGTACAGCGTGTGCGTACGCACGCAAATGTGTATGCTAGTGCAGCTCACCACGGTGTCCACAGTGACGCGCGAACCTGGACCAACGATGCAGCGCGTGAGCCTGACGGCCTGCCACCAGGAAATGGGCACACTGACTGGAAAATGACACCACCGCACCGCAAGTTCAAGAAGAACGTCCCGGGCCGGTAGGGGCCCACGGGTCCGAATCTTGTGGATCGGGACAGGAACGGCCTCCCGGCCGATCCTAGGACTTTCAGGGCCACCCGAAATGCTCGTCGCATGCTCCTGGCATCGATAGCCTGCATTGCGTGGGGGCCGACAACCCGCCTCGGGCTGCGATCCGGGCTCTTCTGTATGGCGGTAGCATTATGGCCGCCAAAGTAAAGACGAGGACTCTGAATGACGCACAAATTACGGACCTGACGGCGGGATTGCCACTTTATCCGCGATCGCCGCTGGTAGCGCTCGCCGGATTCGGTAGTCCTGCTCCGGACCCGGGTCTGCGCTTTCCTACCCGTCACCGTCCTTCGTAGCGTTGTCCTCCCCACCATTCCCGGGCCTCACATGCCCACGAGGAAGTCGCCGCCCGAACCGGGTCGTCCACCCCTACACACAGGGGCGGGGCGCGCTCGCCACTTCCACTCGGAGGACGGCCACACACATTACCGGCTGCCTTCCGCCCTGCCGCCCCCATCCGTCTCTGATCGAGGATGTGATGGCGGAGCAAGGCGAACTCGGCTGGGCCGTGCATCTGCCGCCCGACGCTACGGATCAATACTCCTGGACGCGTTCGCCGCGGGCTGACGGCGAACGGCCCACTGTCGGCTGGGCAGCTTGATCCTGCCTCCGGCCGAAGGAGGCCGAACGTGTTCCCCAGGGTGCTAGGTAGCCCCTGTTGTTGTTCATCCGTACGCGTGTACTGCGGTCGAGGAAGCGTCTCCCCAAGGCCCGGACCGGGCAAGCGTGCACTACATGTAGGAAAACAAGAATGAGCCTTTCCGTCCCGCTTGACGGGTCCGGCCGCCTTTTGCCAGCCCATACGCTTGACAACGTTGCCTGGGCGGCGCTCACCGGGCCTCACGCGGCCTTCGCGCAGAGACGGGGGAGCGCTGCCCGCTATGCGCGGGAGGTCTCTCCGTTCGCTGCTCTGGCCGATCCGGATGATCCTGGAGCCTGGGAGGACCTCGCGGGCCTGTTCGAGTCGGGGGAAGAAACGTTTCTTCCCGGCATCACGCACGCTCCCGCCGGGTGGACCGTTTCCAAGGCGATCCCAGGCGTCGAAATGGTAGGCGCCTCCGTCCGTGCGGAGACGGATCCGGAGGCCGTGCGACTCGGCCCGGCCGATGTGCCGGACATGCTCGACCTGGTGGCGCGGGCGCAACCGGGTCCTTTCCGCGAGAAGACGGTGACACTGGGGGCGTATTTCGGGTTCAGGTGGGAGGGCAGACTCGTCGCGATGGCCGGCGAGAGGCTGCATGCCCCGGGCTGGACCGAGATCAGCGCCGTGTGCACGGACCCGGACTTCCGTGGCCAGGGACTGGCAGGCCGGCTGGTGCGCACGGTCGCCGCCCACATACACGAGCGAGGTGACACGTCGTATCTGCAGGCCGCCGCAGCCAATTGCGCAGCGATCCGGCTTTACGAATCGCTGGGGTTCGCACTTCGTCGTCACACCCAGTTGACGGCGGTCAGGGCGCCGTGATGTGCGAAAAACCCGAGTGGAGCGGTTGCGGACCGTTTACCGCCTCCGCAGTCGGGCGGTTTGTGTCCCTCCCCTCGTAGCGTGGAGTCCGTGATTGCAGGGGAAGTCGGGGTTCATGGGGTCCAAGCAACGGACGTACACGCCCGAGTTTCGTGAGGGTGCTGTACGCATTGTGATCGAGACGGGCAGGCCGATCCCGGAGGTCGCCGAGGAACCCGGCGTCCACTCCGGCACGCTGCACAGCTGGGTGTCGCGGTGGCGGCGCAACGGGTCGGCGTCGTCCGACCGGCCGGCCGAGCCCGCGCCGGGTGGCCGGATCCGCGAGGCCGAGCGGGCCGAGCTGGAGCGGCTGCGGCGGGAGATGAGCGAGAAGAACAAGCGGATACGCGAGCTGGAGATGGAGCGTGATGTCCTCAAGCGATGCATGGTCCTCTGGGTGAAGTGACCGGGACGGACCCGGCCGCCCTGGCCGTCGGGCGCCTGCGCTCGGACCGGGTCATGCTCCGCGACCCAGGCCCGGTCCGCCCCGGGCCGAGGGGCGGGCGGCCCCGTCGGCACGGCGGCGTCCTCACCTTCGCCAAGCCCGACAGCTGGCACCAGCCCGACGTCACCACCAGCACGGACACCACCCACTACGGCAAGGCCGAGGCGATGGCCTGGGACCGGATGCACCCCAGACTCACCCACCGCGGCCCGTGGCTGGACCACGCCGAGGAGGAACTGCCCGTCCTGCACGGCACGCTGGTGCGGCTACAGGTCGAGCGCGGGTCTGTACGCCCACCGGTGTAATTGATGATCATGGAAGAGACATCAAGTGACTGACACCGTGACCGAGTTCGTGGCCGCCACTGACCAGGCGGATCCGTCGCCGGGGGCTGCGACGGTCGAGCAGAAACTGATCGACCAGCTCGTCGAGCAGGCCCGCAGCAAGGGGCTGCAGCTGACCGGCGAGGGCGGACTGCTGCAGCAGCTGACCAAGACGGTTCTGGAGTCCGCCCTGGAGGGCGAGATCACCGACCATCTCGGCTATGACAAGCACGACCCGGCGGGCAAGGACGGCGGCAACTCCCGTAACGGCACCCGGTCCAAGACGGTGCTGACAGACATCGGGCCGGTCGAGATCGACGTGCTTCGCGACCGGGAGGGCTCCTTCGAGCCGGCCATCGTCAAGAAGCGGCAGCGCCGGCTGACCGGCGTGGACGAGATGGTGCTCTCGCTGTCGGCGAAGGGCCTCGCGCACGGGGAGATCTCCGCGCACCTGGCCGAGGTCTACGGCGCGGACGTGTCCAAGACGACCATCAGCACGATCACCGACAAGGTGATGGACGGCATGGCGGAATGGCAGAACCGTCCGCTCGACCGCCCGGAGCTGATCGCCATCGCAACCGCCTGGACCGCCGGGCCGGGCATGGGGTCTTAGCCAGGGGGCTTGGGCCAGGTATGTTGTGTCTCACTCCGTAATGTGACCGGCGCGTAGCGAAGTTCGCAAGCCAACATCGGGTTAATTCTCATCACCGGATGAACGATCCGCCACGGCCGTCGCTTAACATCATTTTCCCGAGTCAAGTGTTCTGGCGCTCGGCGGGTGCATCACGCCTACCCGGTACGGGGCTTCCGCAGTGGCGGGCATTCAGCGCTTCTCGCGCAGGGCCGGTGCGCCGGTCTCCAGGCAACAGTCAAGGAAGGCGGGGCGCCATGGCGGCGACCGACGGCGGGGATATCGGTTTCAAGGGCTCGGACGGCGTCCTGTACCAGACGACGCCCGAGGACCTGAAGGTCAAGGCGGGGGACATCCGCACCACCGAACAGACCGTCCAGGCGGAACTCGACGCACTGAAGAGCTACGTCGTCGGCCTGGAGGCGAAGTGGAAGGGTGTCGCCTCCAGCACCTTCCAGGAGCTCATGAAGGAGTGGGACACGTACGCGGCGCAATTGCAGAACGCGCTTCTCGCCATCGCGAACGGCCTGGACTCCACCGCGGACAACTACTTGGGCTCCGAGCACTCGAACCTGAAGAACCTCAGCGCCGTGAACCTGCCGAAGGCGAACCTGGTTTGACGGCGATGCGCGCCGGCCTGCGCGCACGCACGCAGCACGGAACACATTTCTCGTCGGAGGAACCGAAATGCCCGATATTGAAAGCATGCCCATCTATGTCGGTCAGGACCTGGAGACTGCGGGGCATGACCTCAACGCCTCGGCCGAGCACATCATGGGCGAACTGCACGCCCTGCGGGCCCGGATCCGGTCGCTGATCGACACATGGAACGCCCAGTCCGCAGGCGAGTACCAGATGCGCATGCACGAGTGGGACATGGCCGCCGTCGGCCTCTTCGGCAGCGAGGAGGAGGACGGCGTGCTCGGCGAGATCGCCCATGTGATGCGCGTGAACTGGGGCAATTATGCCGGGGCCGAGGAAGCGAACATCAAGACGTGGAACGCCACGCACTGACCCCCGACAGAGCCGGCTCATGCCGACGTGTGACAAGGACGACGCCCAGTGGAGAATGAACGCTGCCATGTGACCGTGGTGGGAGCGCGGCGGCGGGTGGACCTCGCGGTGCCCGCGCACGCGGCCATCGCCGAGTACACCCCGACCTTGCTCGGACTCGTGGGTCAGGTGGAGTTTGACGAAACCTTTCCTCCGGTCTGGTCGCTGGCCCTGCCCGGCGCCCCGCCGTTCTCGCCGGAGGCCTCCCTGCGGGAGTCCGGCGTCGCGGACGGCGCCACGCTGTACCTGCGGGACGCTGCCGTGGGGGAGTTCGACGAGCCCGTGGTCACCGACCTCGAGGAGTCGGTCGGGAAGGTCGGCGACGACGTCGCCGTGTGGGGTTGGCGGCCGCGTGCCTACACCACCCTGGTCCTCGGCATCCTGACCCTCATCGCGGGGTTCGTGACGCTGACCTGGTCGGACGTCGGCGCCACCATCCGGCCGGCCACCGGCGTCGGCGCGATGGTCGTCGCGTTCTCGCTGACCCTGCTGACCTGGCACGCCACCCGCCAGCGCTGGTCGCTCCCGCTGGGCCTGCGGCTGATCATCGCGTACTCGGCCGTTCCGCTGCTCGCTGTGGCCGCCGCCTCCGTACCGGTGGCGACGGTGAACACCGGTTCCATGTTGCTGGCGTTGAGTGTCGGGGGCGTGATCGGCGCGCTCGCCGGCCTGCTGGCCGTCCGCCACGCGACGACGCTGATGGCAGTGGCGATCACCGTCCTTGCCCTCGTACTGACCGCGAGCCTGACCCTCGGCCAGGTCACGTTGCTGGAGGCCTCCGCCGTGGTGGCCATCACGATGATGGCCGTGCTCGGCGCCGCCCCCAAGGCCGCCGGGCACTTCGCGGTCCTGGCCGGGCCGGACTCCGGCGGCGCGGACGCCTACGCCGACGAGGCCGGCGTGCTGCACCTGGTGAAGCGGGGACAGCGGCTGCTTATCGGAACGAACACCCTGGGATCCCTCGTCGTCGCCGCGTGTCTGATGGTCCTGGGCTCCGCGCACCAGTCCTTCGCGGTGGCCCTGACCGGCTGCCTCGGCCTCACGCTCATCCTGCGGGCGGGGCGGCTGACCATAGCTGCGGCGGTCGTCCCCTTGGTGGCCGCGGGAACGATCGGCCTGGCGACCGCAGTGATCAAGGCCCCGGGCAACTTCGGCGCACCGATCTGGACCGGTCCCGTCGCGCTGCTCGGCGCGGCCGTGCTCGCCCTGGCCTTCGGCCTGAGCAGGGTGTTCCGCGCGGACGCCACCGAGGAACGCCCCTCCTGGATCGACCCGCTCGCCGGGTTCTTCCTGGTGATCTCCGTGCCGCTCGCGGTGGGTGTCTTCGGCGTCTACACGTCGCTGCTGCACTCGGGACAGACGCCGTGACGGGTTCGGGGAACGGAGTGCGGCACCGGTGAAGCGCAACGCGCTGCGGGTGGCGGACCGAGGCTGGGGCACCTACCGCACCGTCACGGCCGCCGTCCGGGCAGCCGGTGAGGGCACGGTGATCCACGTCCAGCCGGGGGTCTACCGCGAGTCCCTGGTCCTGGACCGCGACGTCACCGTCGTCGCGGAGAAGGGCCCCGGCACGGTGCGCATCGTGGCCGCGCACGGCCCCGCCGCCAGTGTGAGCGGCGGCGCGCCCGTGCTGCGAGAGCTGACGCTCGAGGGCGGTACGGACCGCGAAGGACCAGCGGTGCTCGTCGGCGGCGGCGCGCCGGTGCTCGACCACTGCGCGGTGTCCGGCGGCCGGGTCGAAGTCACCCGCGACGCCGCCGAACTGCGCTCGTGCACCATCGAGGACACCGAAGGCCCCGGTGTCCACATCACCGGAACCGCGGCCGCGGTCCTCGAGGACTGCGTGATCCGGTCGACGGCCGGGCACGGCATGACGCTGAGCGACGCCGCCCGGGTGGAGATGCGCCGCACCACCGTCGAACGGGTCGCCGGGTGCGGCATCGTGTTGACCGGGGAGTCCCGGGGCACCTTCGACGACTGCACGATCCGGCACGTCGGCGACGCGGCGCTGCTGGTGCAGACCCCGGCGCGCCCCCTGCTGCGCGGCTGTCGGCTGCATGACACGAAGGCCCAGGGGGTGCGGATCGCCGACGCCCCCCGCGCCGCGGCCGCCGCCTCGGAATCCGCCGCCGAGGGGGACGCCGCAGCGGCCGGCCGCGAGGACCTGCGGATCCGGCTGGAGAAGTGCGAGATCTTCCGGACCGGGCGAGAAGGCGTACTGGCGGGCGGCGCCGCCGAGCTCCGGATACACGACTGCCACATCCGGGAGACGGGCGGAGCGGGGGTGATCGTCATGGGCACCGGCCGGGTGGAGCTCGACCAGACACGCGTGGTCGATGTGCCCGGGACCGGCCTGGCCGCCGTGGAGGGCGCCGATTTGCAGGTGCACCGCGGCACCGTGGCCCGTACCGGGGCCAACGGCGTGCACGCGACGGACCGCTGCACTGTCCGGCTCACCGAGTGCGAGATCTCCACCACCGCGTACACGGCCCTGCACTTCGCCGGAAGCGCCCGCGTGGAACTGCGTTCCTGCACGGTGCGGGACAGCGCGCAGCACGCGGTGCGGGTGGAGGGTGCGGCGGACTTCACCGCCGAGGACACCCGGGTGGAGCGGGCGCGGATGACGGGCGTCGACATCAAGGACGCCGACGCGGTGCTGCGCCGGTGCGTGATCAGCGAGACGGAGACCGGCATCCGCCTGGACAGCCGGCACCGGCCACTGCTGGAGGGCTGCGAGGTGCTCCGGCCCTCGAAGACGGGCATCGAGATCGCCGCCGGTACCGGCGCGGTGGTGCTCGGCGGGCGGGTCGACGGCTCGGGGTCGGCCGGAGTCTTCCTCGACGAGCGCAGTGAGCCCTGGATCGAGGAACTGACCATAGCCGACGCCAAGGGCAGCGGACTGGTGATCTGGACCGGGGCCAAGCCCCGGGTGCGGTCGGTGACGATCGCGGGCGCCGCGAAGAACGGCGTATACGTGGGCGACGGCGCCGAGGGGCTGCTGGAGGACTGCGCGGTCTCCGCCACCGGCTATCCGGCGGTGCACGTGGGGGCGAAGGCCTCCCCCGTGCTGCGCCGGTGCCTGGTGCACGACACGGACGAGGACCTGTCGCAGGCCGACGACGCGGCGGCCCGTTTCGAGCAGTGCCGCAGCAGCAACGTCAAGTCCGCCACCATGCCGACGGCCGACAAGGGCGAAGTGGCCGCCGCGGTGGGCGCGGTGGGTGCCGCGCGCGGCGCGGCCGGCGGGCAGGCCGCCGAGGTAAGCGTCCAGGAGCGGGTCGGCGAGGACCGGTTGCCGGAGCTGCTGGCCGAACTCGAGCGGCTGGTGGGTCTGGAGGGCGTCAAGCGCGAAGTGGCCTCCATGGCCAAGCTGATGCAGATGGTCAAGCGACGTCAGGAGGCGGGGCTGCAGCCTCCGCCGCTGAGCCGACACCTGATCTTCGCCGGCAACCCGGGCACCGGCAAGACGACGGTGGCGCGGCTCTACGGTCGCCTGCTCGCGGCGCTCGGGCTGCTGGCCAGTGGACACCTGGTGGAGGCCGACCGCAGCGCGCTGGTGGGCGAGTACGTCGGCCACACCGGGCCGAAGACCACCGCGGTCTTCCGGCAGGCGCTGGGCGGCGTGCTGTTCATCGACGAGGCGTACGCCCTGGCACCGGCGGGGCAGAGCAACGACTTCGGGCAGGAGGCCGTCTCCACCCTGGTGAAGCTGATGGAGGACCACCGCGACGACGTGGTGGTGATCGCGGCCGGCTACCCGGAGGACATGGAGCGCTTCATCGACTCCAACCCTGGTCTGGCCTCACGCTTCACCCGCACACTGCGCTTCGACGACTACGCGTCGACGGACCTGGTGCGGATCGTGGAACACCAGGCGTCCCAGCACGAGTACCGGCTCGGCGAGGAGACGGCGGCGGCGCTGCTGACCCACTTCGACTCCATCGAGCGGACGGAGCGTTTCGGCAACGGGCGCACCGCCCGCCAGGCCTTCCAGCAGATGACCGAGCGGCACGCCATGCGGGTGGCCGACCTGGCCGAGGTCGGCGACGAGGACCTGACGGTGCTGCTGCCGGCCGACGTGCCCACGGTGGTGGCCTGATGGCCCGGCACCGCGGGCACGCGGCGCCCTGCTCAGCCGGTGACGGAGCCCGGAGGTTCGGGGAAGCGCGAGGCCCGGTCGACACGGGCGTAGGACTGGCCCGCGTTGTTGATCATGGCGATGAAGTTGCCGAGCAGCTCCAGGGAGTTGCTCTGCATGGCCAGGGCCTTCTGCATCGCCGGGTTGATGTGCCGGGCGAACTCCTCGCCGATCTCGGCGAGCGTGCGCTGGTCGTTGTCGTCGCTCTCCTGCGGCGACGGGGACCAGCCGGTCCCCCCGGGGGTCTGGCCGCCCGTGTACTGACCCGAGGAGATGGGCGGGGGCGGGGCGGCGGGGCCCCAGAACTGCCCGTGCACAGCGCCGTCGACCTTCTGGCGCAGCGCCTCGTAGTTGAAGACTGCGTTGCGGCTCTGGGCCAGCAGGGTGTTCTCGGTCGCACGTACCGTGCCCGCGTCGAAGCGGATCGGGCCGCTGTCGACCACGTCGCTCGCCGACTGGCCGCCGGTCTGGCCGCCCGGGTCGACGTTGAAGCTGGGCGGAGTGTCCCAACCGACCGACATGGTGGGGACGGTATTGCCGAGGTCCTTTCCGGCGTCGGGGTCGTCGCCGTCGCCCGCTCCGGTGGAGCCGGAGTGGTTCTGCTGGGGATTAGGCATTCTCTTCTCCCGTATGCGCGTCCGCCGGCCGGACAGGGCCGGCGCTCCGGTCGGCAGTTGCCGACGCGTATCAGTTTGTCATACCGAAGTCCGGCCAAGAAAAAATCGAGCCGGGACTTCGAGAGCGGAGATCCGCGGCCTGCGGCCGGCGGGCAACGTAAAAGGAGCATGACTCATGGCGACGCCGACAGGGGACACTGCCGCATTGACCGCGTCACTTCGAACGGGGGCCCTCGAAGCGGAACCGCTCGCTCGTGCGGTGCGGCAACCCGCCGAGGTCGGCGGAAAGGTGCTGGTCGCGAAAGAGAAGGGCTCGGGCGGCAGTCGCAATAATTCAGGTGGCCAAGGCGGCACGATGTCCCCGGGCGAGTTCCAGGTCGCGCTGGGCGAACTCAGGCGTGCGATCGGTGTCGTACGGGGGGAGAGCGAGCAGATATCGGGCCTGATCGGCCAGATCGAGAACCATTTCGAGGCGGCCCACACCTCCTGGCAGAGTCCTTCCGCGTCGTCGTTCGAGGTGATGTCGAGCTGGTTCGCGAGGGCCTCTCGCGAACTGGAGGCACTACTGCGGGACATGGCGAGCCGCATGCAGACCGCCTATGACAACTACGCAGCCGCCGAGCACGCCAACACCCAGAATTCCGGAGGCTGACCATGCCCGAGAGCGTCGACTACGACATCAGCTCGATAAAGATCGACCCGCAGACGCTCGGCGCGGAGGGCGGCAGTCTGATGTCGCTCGCCAACGAGATCGGTGAAGCGATCGTGCGGATCAACAACACCGCCGCCGCCCTGAAATTGGGGTGGGTGGCGCCCAGCGCCGATGAGGCGCATGAATTCGGCGAACGCTGGACACGGGTGATGCGGCAGATGTTCGGCGAGAAGGACGGCCAGATCGGCGTCCTTCCCGCCCTCGCCGGAGGAATCCTCGGAACGGCCGTCGGATTCAGCCACCTGGAACTCGAGCTGGAATCCGCATTCGTCAATTTCTCCAATGAGCTCGCGGTTCCGTCCGGTGGCGACACCGGCCCGTCGGACCACACCGGACCCGGCTTCCCCATCACTCAGGACTTCCCGAACTAAATGACCAGGACAGATTTCCACCGCCCGGCCAGGACGTTCCCGCCGTCGGTCCCGGACCAGCAGATCTCGCTGGCGCCGCCGCCGCAGAAGGTCGCACAGAACCAGGCCCAGACCTGGCTGTACATGCTGCTGCCGCTCCTCAGCAGCGTCAGCATGGCCGCCTACATGGTCACCTTCGGCCGACCATGGATGATCATGCTCGGCATCGGCTTCGTCGTCGTCTCCATCGGTGTCACCGTCCTGGTCAGGATGCAGACCAAGAACGCCGGTCGACGCACGCAGTTCCGCCAGCGCGACCGGTACGTCGAATACCTCGGCGACATCCGACGCCAGGCACGGGAGTCGGCGGCCGCGCAGCGCGCCGTCGGCGCCTTCGTGCACCCGAGCCCCCAGCGGCTGTGGGCGATCGCCACCACCGGTCCGCGCCGCGTCTGGGAGCGCAGGCCCACCGACGCGGACTTCCTGAAGCTGCGGCTGGGGATCGGCAGCGGCACGCCGGCGATGCGTATCGCCCTGAGCAGGCACAGCGACCCCACGACGGAGCACGATCCCGAGGCGCACCGCCGCGCCGAGAAGCTCGCCCGCGACTTCGAGACCGTCGGCCTGCAGCCGGCCTGGGTCGATCTGGCGAACACCGGTGTCCTGAGCGTGCTCGGACCCGAGGAGCGCACCGCGGAGCAGGTCAGATCCATGCTGCTGCAGATCGCCGTCCTGCACGCCCCCGACGACGTCCAGATAGCCGCCCTCACCGCGGGCGAGGACCCCTCCTGGGGGTGGGTGAAGTGGCTGCCGCACGCTCGCCAGCCGGGCCGCGGGGACTCCGTCCCCATGG
The DNA here is from genome assembly GCF_035994185.1 of Streptomyces sp. NBC_01217. NCBI lineage: Bacteria > Bacillati > Actinomycetota > Actinomycetes > Kitasatosporales > Streptomycetaceae > Streptomyces > Streptomyces sp. NBC_01217. The sequence continues at coordinate 8,819,976 of NZ_CP108538.1, read as the reverse complement.
TGGCGGAGAGCATGGACGGCATCGCCGACCTGCTCCAGTCCCATGTCGACCGCGTGCGCGAGGAACGCGCGGAGCGCGCCGGCTCACTGGGCGTGCGGCGCGAGACCAGGGTCTCCCGCCATCTCGTGGTGGTGCTCGACGGGTTCCGGCCGAACGCGGAATGGGCGCGACTGCCGCTGGTGGCCGATCTGCTGACCGAGGCCGGCCCGGAGAGCGGTCTGCACGTGGTGTGCCTGGTCACGAAGGAGAGCGAGGAGCCCAGCCGGGTCGACGCGCGCGCCCGGGTGGACGCCGACGGGACCCTCACCCTGGAGACCCGATACCCCGCCCTGGTCCAGTCGGTCCGGGACGCGGTCGCCGACGAGTGCCCGCCGCGGCTCGGCGAGCAGACGGCCCGGGCGCTGGCGCCACTGCGGCTGTCCGGCGAGCAGGAGCAGGTCCTCGCCCGCACCGTCGCCCTGCCCGAGATGCTGGGCGTGGCGGATCTCGGCTCGTTCGACCCCACCGAGCTGTGGCGGGAGCCCGAGGACGAGGCGCTGATGCGGCTGCCGATCGGCTTCACCGGCGACGGCGCCCCGCTGGTGCTGGATCTCAAGGAGTCCGCGCTGGGCGGCGTCGGGCCGCACGGCCTGGTCGTCGGCGCGACCGGTTCCGGCAAGAGCGAACTGCTGCGCACCCTCGTGACGGGTCTGACCATGACCCACGCCCCGGAGCACCTGAGTTTCGTCCTGGTCGACTTCAAGGGCGGCGCCACCTTCGCCGGCGTCACCGAACTGCCGCACGTGGCGGGCCTGATCACCAACCTCGCCGACGACCTGGCGATGGTGGACCGGGTCCGCACTGCGCTGCAGGGCGAGCAGCAGCGTCGTCAGCAGATGCTGCGCAGCGCCGGCAACGTGGACTCGGTCCGCGAGTACCAGATCCTGCAGGCGAGCGGCGGCACCGACCTGGACGGCAGGCCGCTGGAGCCGATGCCGTACCTGATGATCGTCGTCGACGAGTTCGGTGAGCTCCTCGCCCAGCGGCCCGATTTCATCGAGCTCTTCGTCCAGATCGGACGAGTCGGCCGAAGCCTGGGCATGCACCTGCTGCTGGCCACCCAGCGGCTCGAAGAGGGCCGCCTGCGCGGCCTGGAGTCACACCTGTCGTACCGCATCTGTCTGCGCACCTTCAGCGCACAGGAGAGCCGGGCCGTGATCGGGACGCCCGACGCCTACCGGCTCCCCTCGATCCCCGGCTCCGCGTACCTGAAGGTCGACGAGTCCCTCTACGAACGCTTCCGCGTCGCCCACATATCCGGCGCCTACCAGGAGGAGGACGAGCGGGAGCCGGTGACGGGACCGCCCCCGGCCCCGGTGCCGTTCCGCATGCGCACCGCCGAGGACGCCCAGGCCGAGGAGACCGACGACGCCGAGCCCTCGGTGACGCTCTCCCGGCCGCTACCCGGTCGGCGCACCGAGATGCAGGTGGCCGTGGAGCGGGTGAGGGCGCACGGCAATCCCGTGCACCAGGTGTGGTTGCCACCGCTGCCCGCGATGGCGGAACTCGACTCGATGCTGGGTCCCGTCGGCACCGAGGGCGAGCGCGGGTTCCACGCCGTGATGTGGCCCCAGGGCGGCGGCCTCTCCTTCCCGATCGGCGTGGTGGACCTGCCCGCCCGCCAGGAGCAGCGCCCCTTGCTCCTGGACCTGTCCGGCCAGCAGGGGCACCTGATCCTGGTGGGCGCGCCGCAGTCCGGCAAGAGCACCCTCCTGCGCTCGCTCATGGTGAGCGCGATGCTCACCCACACCCCCGACGAACTGCAGTTCCTGGGGATCGACTTCGGCGGCGGCAGCCTCATCGGCCTGGAGCGGGCACCGCACGTCTCCGGCATCACGACCCGGCACGACGAGGCGCGCACCCGGCGGGCTCTCTCGGTGGTCCGCCAGCTGGTGAACGACCGGGAGCGGCTCTTTCAGGAACTGCGGATCGACTCCGCGGCGGACTTCCGCCGGCTCCGTGACGAGAAGTCCCTGCCCGACGGTGTCAACGCCGCCGACATCGTCCTCGTCGTCGACAACTGGGCCGCCCTGCGGGGGGCCATGGACGAGGCCGAGGAGGTCATCCCCGACATCGCGGTGCGAGGCCTCAACGTGGGTGTGCATTTGGTGCTCAGCGCCAACCGCTGGGCCGAACTGCGGGCCAACCTGCGCGACACCATCACCGGCCGTCTGGAGCTGCGCCTCGCCGAGCCCGCCGAGTCGGAGATCTCCCGGCCGCTGGCCAGACAGCTGCGCGCGTTCGTGCCCGGCCGCGGCCTCGCGGCGCCCGGCAACTTCTTCCAGGCGGCGCTGCCGCGCCTGGACGGTTCGGCGTCCACCGACAATCTCACCAAGGCCCAGGAAGTCGTGGTCGACGAGCTGGTCGCGGGCTGGAAGGGCGCTGTCGCCCCGCCGCTGCGGGTGCTCGCCGAACTGATCACGCCGGAGGAGCTGGACGGGGCCTGCCAGGCCCTTCCCGGCGGGGTCGAGGCGCTGCCCGCGGGCGCCGTGCCGATCGGGATCAGGGAGTTCGACCTGGCTCCCGCGGCCCTCGATCTGGACGCCGACGGACCGCACTTCCTGGTCTACGGCGACTCCGGCTCGGGCAAGACCTCGTTCTTGCGCTCGTGGATGCGCGCGGTGACCAAGCGCCGGTCGGCCTGGGACGCGCGCTTCATCGTCATCGACTACCGGCGCGGACTGCTCGGCGCGGTGCCCGAGGACTACGTCGGCGCGGTGGCCGGGGATCCGGACGCCGCCGCCGTCTACGTGGCACAGGTCGTGGAGAAGCTCAAGGAGCGGATGCCTCCCCCCGGCATCACCCCGCGCGAGCTGAAGGAGCGCGACTGGTGGGCCGGGCCCGAGCTGTACCTGGTCGTGGACGACTACGACCTGGTGGCCTCGGGCGGGGCGACCGGACGCGGACCGTTGGCAGCGGTGGGCGACTACATCACCCAGGCCGCCGAGATCGGCTTCCACGTGGTGCTCGCCCGCAGGAACGGCGGGATGAGCCGCTCGATGGCCGACCCGGTGGCCGGCCGGATCCGCGAACTCGGCTCCGCCGGGCTGCTGCTGTCCGGCGATCCCCGTGAGGGAGCGGTGCTGCAGGACCAGCGGGCGCGGCGCCTCCCGCCCGGCCGGGGCATCCTCGTCTCCCGCCGCAGCGGCGCCTCCCTCGTCCAGACCGTGCACGACGCGGCCGACGACTAGCCACCCGTACCGGCTGACGCCACCCGAAGCTCATGACCGGCGGGCGGTCCCCGCCCGGACCGCCCGCCTGTAAGGACACATACACGCCATGCCGGCCCATTACGACGACTCGCACATCCGTGACCTCGGCAACCAGTGGATCAATACTGGCCAACGGCTTCACGAGTACCTGGGGACGATGCACGGCGGCGTGCTGTCCATGGCCGAGGGATGGACCGGCAAGGCCGGCCACGCGGCGCAGGTGGTCTGGAACGGTGTGGCGGACCACAACATCTGGCACGCCATCTGGGAGGCGGGCTATGTGGCGCAGGAGGTCGGGAAGTCGATCATCAACTATGCGGACGAGCTGCAGAAGGCGATCAAGGAGATCAACCGGGCGCACCTGATCGAGGCCCTCACCACGATCTTCGGGATGGTCCTCGGGATCGCCTCGTTCGGCATCGGCGGCCTGCTGGGGCGGCTCGCCGCAATGGTCGGCGAGATCGTCGAGAGCATCGCCTCCAGCATCAGCAGGATCGCTGCCGCGGCCGGCGCGATCGGGCGCGCGGCCGCCTTCACCGCCGACTCGATCATCAACGCGGCCACGACACTCGGCACCGACATACTCACCCAGTGGATGGGCTCCGCCGCGGCGGGCGCACCCACCAAGATCGACTGGGCGGGCGAGGGCGTCAACATCGGCCTGAGCGTGTGGATGGGCTGGGGGATGGGAGGCCTCGACGTCTTCCACGCACCGAACGGACTCCCGGGCGGCTCAGTGCCGCACGTGTCAGCCCCCACGACCCCCACGCCGACGCCTGGCCAGACGAACATCTCCGTGCCGAACTCGTCCAACCTCCCCCACACCGGGCTGCCCTCCGTCGGGGACCTGTCCCCGTTCCCGTTGAACTCGGTCGTCCAGACCAACCACGCCCCGCCGACGAACAGCGGCGTCACGAACCCGGTGACCGGCTCGCCCCGCCCGAACGCCGGGATCCCCGGCAACACCGCACCGCTCCCGGGAACCGTCCGGCCGGCGGAGGGCGGTCCCGGCCGGGAGACACCCGGCATGACACGACCGACGGCCCCGGTCCCCGACACCCATGTGCCGAACACGTCCTTCGGTCAGGGGGCCGGCGGCGGCGCGCAGCCTCCGCACCTCGCCCGGGACGGCGCCACCCCCACGAGCGGGACACCCAACGCATTCCTCGACGGGCCGCCCCGCACCCCCGGCGACCTGTCCGGGAGGCCCTCCTCGACCCCGCCGGCTCCGCACGAGACCGGCACCGGGGGCAGGGGCGTCACCGTCAGCGGCCCCGACGGGCGGAACAACCCGCCGAGCACGACGACTTCGCACGAGGGCGGTGTGCGGGAGACCGTTCCGCCGAGCACCGTGACCTCGCACGCCGGTGGCCCTGAGGCCGCACACGTCCCCGGCGGCGGGTCCAGCGCGGGTGCTGGCGCCGGCGGTGGTCGGGGCACGGCTACGCCCGCTCACACCCCCGGACACACACCCGAACCCACCAACGGCCCCGCGACCCCCGGCCGCAGCACCACCACACCCACGCCCGCTCACACCCCCGGACACACACCCGAACCCACCAACGGCCCCGCGACCCCCGGCCGCAGCACCACCACACCCACGCCCGCTCACACCCCCGGACACACACCCGAAGGCAGCAGCAGCCCCGCAACCCCCAGCCGCAGTGGCGCCGATGTCCGCTCGAGCGCCCCGGGGTCGACCGGCGGCGCCCGGACCACGCACGACGTGCCGCAGACCTCGCACCCGGCCACCACCGGCGGCGGAGGCGGCGGTCGTCGTCCGGTGGATTCCCACGGCGGGCACGCGAAGCCCGACGGCACGACCGTGCACACGAAGCCCGACGGCACGACCGTGCACGCGGAGACGTCGGCGACCACCGAGGTCCACGCAGGCGGCGGGCGGCCCGCGGACTCCCTGTCCTCGCCGGCGTCCGAGGCACCCGGGATCAGGCAGCACGACATCGGTTCCGGCGCGACGGCGCACGACGGCTCCCCCGAAGGTGTCCTCACCGGCGGGACCGGCCACGACGCGGGCACCGTCCCCGGCCACCAGCCGACGCACACCCCCACTCCCGGGGACCCCGCGAAGACCGAGCAGTGGAACACCTTCAAGCAGGAGCAGAACGCCCGGAACCTTCCGGTCGTCGAGGCGGAAGCCCGCCTGGAGTATCGACAGCAGGACCTCGACACGGCCTGGCAGAACGCCTACGACAAGTTCGCCGAGAACGACCTGTTCGGCGGTTCGCACCTCGCGCGGGACGGGCGCGAGGCCCTGAACGCGCGATGGCAGTGGCGCAACTCCATCACCCGTGAGTTCCGGGCGGAGGTGGACAGGACGGGGCACATCTCCTCGGACGCCTTCACCCGCATCGTCGACGGCGCGCAGAAGAACGCGTACAAGTACCTCGTCCGGGCCGACCAGAGCGAGAGGTTCACCGCCCGCTTCAAGGAGCAGGTGGACGCCTACAAGGCGAACCGGTTCGGTGAGGGAGAGGACCTGCCTCAGTTCGACAGGGCGCCCTCGAAGTACGCCTTCGACCGCGATCTCCAGACGTACGTCAAGGACGACACCACCGTGTACGGGCACCCCGACGCCGACATCCAGGGGCCCGTCGCCAAGCTCAAGGACGGCGCCGACGGGTCCCGCCCGGACGACTTCACATTCGTCGAGCACACCTCGGACACCAACGCCCCGGTCGACCACTTCCGCGACAAGTCGCACGACTTCAACGCTCTCGAGCAGTACTACATAGGCAAGAAGGAGGAGTTCAACCAGATCCTGGACCGCTTCGTCCACGACGGGGACAGCGGCGGCGGACTGCCTTCGCACACGGGCCGCCAGATCGACGGTCTCCTGGACGGCGTGTTCGACGACCTCGGGGGCATGGCGACGCGCGAGCACGACATCCGGGTGGCGACGGGCGAGAAGTTCGACGACCTCATCCGGTGGAACTCCAGGGGCGCCGAAGAGCTGCCCGATAGTTTCGTCAACCAGGTGCGGCTGGACTTCCAGCGCGACCTGCGGGCCGACCACGCCCTCGTCTTCCGGCGCGGCGACGGGGACGGCCCCCGCGAGCTGTGGGACTGGGCGACCAACCGAGCCATCGACGGCCTCCCGAGTCGCATCGCGAAGGAGCACTTCATCCGGGGGCGGCTGTCGGAAGAGACGCAGCACGTGCAGGAGCACCTGTCGGGGCTGGGCGAGGACTTCCTCGGGCACTTCGGCGAGGCCGGGCGGCAGCGCGTCGTCGGTGAGTACCTGGACACGGTGCGGACCACCGCCGGCCAGCACTTCAACGAGCGGTGGGGCGACGTTCCGAAGGCCGGGGAGTCCGGTCCGACGTGGACCGACATGCGCGACCACCTGCGCTCATCCCTGCCCGGCCGGATCACCCACGAGGGCGACCTGCAGGCCGTGGTGGGCGACTCCGCGCACGCGTTCCACGAGAGCCTGGGCCACCCCGACAGCATCGAGTCCTTCCAGCTGCACAACGACACCGTCAGCAGGCTGGGCAACGACTTCCGTACGGAACGCGTCGTCAAATATGACGAACTGTTCGCCCCCGACGGACACAAGAGCCAGGCCTGGCTGGCGCACGACTCCCGACACGGAGACCCCTTCCAGTCCCGGCTCGGCGACCTGCGGGCCGGCGACTACAACTCCGACTTCCACAGCACCTACTACCCCGCCTTCCGGGACTGGCGAGCCGGCACGCCGTCGCCCGGGGAGAGCGTTCCCGTCCGTACGGGCTCGGACGGACACCCCGCCACCACCAACCCCGCCGGCACCGGGCGCCCGCCCGCCACGACCAACCCCGCCGACACCGGCGCCCCGGCGGTGCCGCCGCGGGAGCACACCGGCGACCAGCAGCAGGTGACGGTCGTCCCGGCGGCCGGGACGCACCAGGGGCCGGGCCCCTCCGGGGTGGAGACGCAGGCGGACCACACCCCGCCGCACCAGGACCAGTCGCAGGTGCAGCTCACCGCGGAGCGGGACATGGTCGGCTCCCCCGGTGTCACCTCCCACAGGCCCGACACGACGCTCTCCACCCACACGTCCGCCACGACTCTCCACAGCGGCAAGCAGGACCAGCGGGCACCGCAGGTTTCCCGGCAGGCCGACTCCGGAACCGCCAGCCTGCCCAGCGAGGTCAACCGCTGGCTGCAGAGGAACACCGACCACACCTTCACCCGCGCGCAGATCGACCAGGCCCACCAGGACCTGCTGCACGAACGCCCCTCCCTCGCGGACCTGCCGGTGCAGACGCAGGCCGTACTGATCGGCAACTCCCTGGCGCGCCCCATGGACCAGACCGTGCGGGCCGCGACCGACCTGCTGATGCGGTACACGGGCGTGTACCCCGACAGCCAGCGAATCCACCGGGTCCACCAGCAGCTGTTCGAGCAGTTCGGTTCCGAGTTCCAGCAGCTGACACCCGGCCGGCAGGCCGAGGTCGTCGTCGCGCGGATGCTGGACCTCCGGGCCGGACTCCACGACGTCAAGCACGACGTCAAGGCCGTGCACCCGGAGCCGGAGGAGCTGGTACCGCCCTCGTCTCCCGTGGAGCACTCCGAGCTTCTGGAGCCGCCTGCTTCCACCCAGTCGCCGGGCACGGTCACCGCTCCGATCGACAGGAACGCGCACGACGGCGTGCGGAACGAGGCCGTCAGCGAGACGCCGTCGGTTCCGCACGAGGCGGTGCAGGACCAGGACGTGGCGCAGCCGGGTTCGCGCTCCGGTTCCCTGGCGGACACCGAGGACGTCGACGTGCTGGGGGCGCCTGCCACGCGCACGGTCGACAAGGGCAAGGGTAGGGATCGCGGGCCGGCGATCGTGTCGGAGTCGGAGCGTACCGAGTTCATCCAGGGGTCGAGTTCCGGGCTGCTCCACGAGCCGGACAACGAGCATGTGCCCTTCGAGCAGGCCATGCGGGAGTTGCAGGTCAAGAACGAGTCGCTGCGCGGCCTCACGCTCGACGAGGTGCGGGAAGCCTTCCACATACAGCGGTACGCCGACCCCTCGCTTCCGGGCCTTCGACAGCAGGAACGCCTGCGTGACCTGGCGCAGATCGGGTGGGAACTGCACGCACACGGCCCCGCCGCGGCGCGCACACTGGCCGCGCGGCTCGCCGAACACGCCATCCGTCCGGGTGCCTTCGGTGGCGCCGTCGAGGAGACTTCGGCTTCGTCCGCGACCCAGTCCGGCAGCCAGGCGAACGCGTCGCAGGAGTCTCCCGTGCCGGCGCACCTGGTTCCCGAGGCGCTGCTGAACACCGATCCGAAGACGTTCCTGCGGGCGAACGTCCTGTCGATGGACATGGACAAGGGTCTGGAGATCCACGCCGCCGGCCTGAACGCGGTGGACCGGGACCAGTTCCTGAAGTCGCTGGACGTACTGCCGGGCCGGGAGGGGCACCTGCCGGAGCACCGGTTCGTGCTGGTGCGGCGGGGCCTGGACACGACCGGGAAGCCGGTCTTCGCGCTGGCGCCCGCGGTCGAGTGGTACGTGGAGCGCTACGGCGCGGAGCGGTTCCGCTTCCAGGAGGGGACCACCCTGCCAGGCGTGCGGACGGACGGCTATGTGGACGCCGCGTACGTGCCTTACCTGACGCGCAGCGCGCAGGACTACGCGAATCAGGTCGGGCATACGGACGTGCTGCGGGAGCCCGGGCAGTCCGGTCCCCGCCTCGTGGTGACGCCGACGATGAACGGCTGCGCGTACGCGGTGACGCCGCACGCCGATCCGGCCCGGATGAGGGTGTGGCACTACCAGTCGCCCGACTCGAAGATGCCGTATCCGGTGCAGTTCCGGCGGGACCAGCAGCCGACGGACTGGTACGGCGCGGGCGAGTACGCCGGTGCCGTACCGCAGGGCAGTCTGTTCGAGGTCGCGAACCTGATGTGGTACGGCAAGGACGGGTGGGAGTTCGTCAGCCAGGAGAACCACACGGGCACCAAGGACAGAGGCGCCGTGACCCTGGCGAACGTGCTGGGTCGCCGGGTGGACCTGGAGTCAGGTCACGAGGTCACCCATACGGCCGCGGCGTACCAGAGCCTGGTCCACAGCGAGCTGCACGACTGGGACCTGCCGCAGGCGATGCGGAACATCGAGGGGGTGGCTCCGGCCGGGCCCGACACCGTGGTCCTGCGCCAGGTGTACAGCCGCATCGAGCAGCACATCAGCGGTGAGATCGCCGAGCTCGGCCGGGCTCAGAACCCTGACGAACTGCGCGCGCTCGCGGACACGTTCAAGGCCGGGCGTACCGCGCTGATGAGCGACCTGGAGAGACTGATCGCGGAGGCCGGCGCGCAGTCCGCGTCGTGGGCCACGACGAATGCCACCCAGGGGGCCGTGAAGACGCGACGCGACCTCGCCGAGCAGATGGTGGACCAGTTCGTCAACCGCCCGGCGAAGGACTGGATCGACCTGCTGCGCGACGAGTCCGCTCCGCAGCATCCGAAGACGATGGCCGCGGTGCACCAGACGAAGGCCCGGATGGAGCTGGGCAACACGGGCTCCACGGTGAACGTCGTGTTCGAGAACATTCTGCGGGCCAAGCCCAAGGGCCCGGTGGAACGGGCCGTCCACGCCGTCATGGAGCAGGTACGCAACGAGATCAAGACCGAGATCGCCCAGCTCGGCCGGGTCGATGACCTCGACGGACTGAAATCGCTGGCGGTCAAGCTCCGGCAGCAGCGCGAGACCGTCCGGATCGTGGCAGAAGCGGGGTACCACGCCATGACCCGCGACGAGCGGGACCGCAAACAGGTCGGCCAGTTCCACCAGCAGGTCAAGGAACTGCTGGACGGTCTGGTCACTCCCCGGTTGGAGAACTGGATCGACGGGCTGCGGCAGGAGACCACCGCCCTGGCGGCCGGCAGCTCCTGGTACCGGCTGCCGCAGACCGAACAGCGGGAGCTCGGGCGAACGGTCCAGGACCTGCTGCCGGCCGGGAGCAGGGACGACGGGTTCTTCGACCTGCGGGTGCAGCGCGCCTACGACGGACTGGACCTTGCAATTCTGGCGCAGCCGCTGCCCCAGCAGGCCGCTCGCGTCGCCGACCTCCTCTATGGCGGGGCGCGGATCACCGAAGTGGACGACTTCTTCGTCCGTTCGGTCAACAGCGTGCTGAAGGACCGGAGCAAGGCACCGGTGTCACCCTGGCAGGTGCACCAGGCGTACCAGAGGCTGGCGTCCTCCCGGGGGGTGACGTTCACCCGGAGCAACTCCGTGTACCGGCAGGAAGCGATCGCCCAGTACCTCGCGGGACTGGTCCGGAACGCCGTCCCCGGCGGCGCCCCCAGTGTGCACATCGAACCGCAGGACGCCCCGGTGCACGAGGTCTCGGTGGACAACAGTCTGTCGGGGGGGGATCTGACGGAGGGGCTGCGGGAGCGGCTGAACCGGCCGGAGTTGCTGAACGCGGTGCACGAGGGCGTCCGGGTTCGTGACCGGGGGCTCACCGATGGGCAGCGGGCCGGGTTCGTGCGCCCGCAGGAGGATCTGCGGCTCGCCTACGGATGGCTGGACAAGGTCAACCCCTACCGGGCGCAGGGCGGTGGCTTCGAGACGAACTGCGTCCTGACCGCCATCGCGGTCGACCTGACCCTGCGCGACGGCGCCGTACACCAGGCATCACCGTCCGAACTCGGCGGTGACCACCAGATCACGCAGGACACCTCCGGACTGCACAACTACCTGTCCAACTACCTCGACCGCACACCCGACCCGGTATCCGGCTCCGCAGCGGTCATGACCGCGATGTCCGCCGCACCGCTCGGCGCACGCGGCATGCTCGTCATCGAGGACCTGACCGGCGGCATCGGCCATGTCGTCAACGTCACCCACGACCACAACGGCGTCGTCTTCCTCGACGGACAGTCCGGCATCCCCGTCCACGAACCCGCCGGCGCGGTCTCCTTCCTCCCGACCACCGAAGGCATCCCCGGACACCCCCTCCACCCCCAGACCGACACCACCACAACCACCACCACGCCGCCGCGCACGCTCGGAGCCCCCAAGCGGCTGGCCGCCATCCCTGAACTGGACGAGACGTCCGTCCCCGTCCTGCCACCCGTCCAGGAGCCGGTTCAGCGGTCCGGGCGGGTCACGACGACCGCCGTGGACCTGGACGAGCAGCGGCCGCCGCGGCTCGACCTCGAACTGCCTGCGGCGCTGCTGACCACCGGCCCGGTGCGGTTCGACGACGGCACCCAGCTGCCCCTCTACATGACCGGCGGCATCGGTTCGCAGCTGCCCGGTCTGCCACAGGACGTCGTGCGCCGTTCGTTCGCCTTCGGCCAGAGCAACCACACGCTGCGCGGCATCGACCACGTCGAGAGGGAGCTCGGCATCCGGCTGGACCAGTCGGCGGGCAGCCGGCCGGCAGTCGTGAAGGGGAGCCGGGAGCAGGACGGTTTCGGACTGCTGGCGCAGGTGTCCCGCAGTCTGCGGGACAGCCCGCAGGAATTCTTCGGCGACGGCAAGCAGTTCGTCTACAAGGCGGCGGACGGGAAGACCCGGACACTGGAGGTGACCGCCCGGCCGTACGGGAACTGGGAACGGTTCACCTCCGGTTACGGGAACCCGGTCAAGATCGACACGATGCAGCGGTCGACCGCCACCGGCGGTCAGATCAAGGTCAACGGCACCTCCTTCGGGCTGGCCCCGACGGCGCCCCTGGGGCCGCTCAAGCAACTCGTCTCCCCATTCGCCCGGCTGAACCTGCAGGCCAACTTCGGCAAGCAGGTGCGGTACAACCAGCAGACGCAGGTGGTGAACCAGACCGAGACCCGCACCACGGACGGTTCCCGCGTCCATCTCGACGACGTCTGGTTCGAGTTCTCGGTCAAGGACCGCCACGGCGACCCCATCGACCTGAGCGGGAGGCCGATTCCCCAGGGCGCCGTAACGACCCGTCGGCCGGTGGAGTTCGGCTTCGCCGTGCGTGACGGACTCACGGTACGGATCGCCGACTCCCTGACCACCGGAAAGGCGCTCACCGACTCGCTGCCGCCGCGGATGCGACTGAATTCCAATTCCCATTTCCGGATGGTGAACACCGAGGCCTACGGCCCGATGAGCCACATCCGCGAGTGGGTGAGGGAACAGGCCGGGGTGGAGTCGGGCAGCATGGCGGCCGCCCAGATCGGCGACTTCTTCTCCACCGGCGGCTTCCATGGGATGTCCCGCGTACTGAACTCGGGCCCGGTCGTCACCCCGCCGCTGTTCGGCGGCAAGCACGGCAGCGACCCACTGGGCGTGTTCTCGGTGAAGGCCGAGTCCGGTGACGCGGTTCTGATCAACGAGACGGCGGCCGCGGAGCTGCGTGACATCGCGCAGAGCACGGCGCGCAACGAGCGGCAGATCGGGAAGTCCCACGGGGTCGACATCGGTGCGTCGGTGGGTCCCGCGGTCCAGCTGTTCGGCTTGGAGAACGGCGCGTTCGATCTGCGGCTGATGGCCGGGCTCACCGGCCGCTACGGCGCGTCGCGCAGCCGCAGCACCCTCTCGGGCGGATCGGCGGCCGTGAAGGTCGCCGCACAGGCCAAGGGCGCCAAAACGGGTCTGTACCTGGTGCAGAAGACGGTCACCGTGACCGCTCCGCCCAACACCAAGAAAGCACCGCCCAAGTCCACGCACAGCGCGTCAGGGCATTCCGGGAGGCTGCAGAAGAACTCGCCGCGGAACTGGAGCGAGCCGCCTCGATCCCAGACGTTCCAGACGTGGGCGGTGGAGCGGCTGACGCGCTCCGAGGCCCGTCGGCTGGCCGGGCTGGACAAGAACAAGCAGGTCGGCAAGGAGCCGGTGGCGCCGCCGTACCTGTCGCAGGACCAGCCGTCGACGTTGGGCATGAGCCGCCCGGAGGAGTTCACGTTCGCCGACGGGAACGTCAGCCGCGACATCGACGGCAAACGGGTGACCTTCCCGGAGCACTTCGCCGACGCCGTACTGAAGGAGGTCGGCAAGGTCTATCCGGACCTGGTCGCCCCCTTGCGCGAACTCGACCCGCACAACCCCCGGTGGCGCGACGACAGCCACTTCCAGACCGTGCTGCACAACACGCTGGAGGTCCTCAACCAGCTGTCGCACCACAGCATGGCGTCGAACGTCGAGACGATGATGACCACCGGTCTGCGGATCGACCTGGTCGAGTCGGGCGCGCTGTCGCGCGGCCACCGCTACGTGTGGGTGGACGCGAAGCTGACCGGGCGGCGCTACGAGGGCAAGCAGGATGACCTGCGGCTGCGGTACAGCGCCCCTGGCAGCGAGACCGTGGGCGGTCAGCAGAGTGGGTCGCGGACCGTGCAGGGCGGCCTCGAGGCCCTGGTCTCGCTGCGCGACACGAACAGCAATGGCATCGGCCGGCCGGAGCAGTTGGGCACCGCGTCCGTGGGCGCGCGGCTCGGCCGGCGGACGGAGTCCGAGAGCGGCTACGGCGTGGCCGCCACGCACGAGGCGATGTCGATCGGCACCGGCGGCTCGCACCTGTACAGCTACCAGATCAGTCTCGGCGCCCAGCGCGGCGGTTACTGGCGGTTCCGCAGGTGGATGCGCGGTCTGATGTTCATGAACGTCCTGGGCACGCAGCCGTTCGTGTTCCGGGAGCAGGAGAGCACGCTGATCGCGCCCCCGACGACCACGAGCGGGCAGGACACGCCGGGGCTGGGCCGAGTGCTGCTGAGCCTCCCGGTCGAGCACACCCCCGTCACCACCCCCGCCACCCCCGCGGGCCAGGCAGTACAGCAGACGCCGCCGGAGACCTTGTCCCGCGAGGACGCCCGCGACCTGGCTCTCGGGACGGGGAAGACGCTGCAGGGCACACCCGCGCGCACTCCCGCCGTATTGGCGGCCCACCCCCACCAGACGATCTCCGTCACGGCCGACGAGCGGCTGACCGGCGTCGTGGAGGATGTGCTGAAGGAGGCGTCGGGCGGCTCGTGGACGGTGACCCAGAAGGGCGCCCCCGCGCACGACGCGGCGGTGCAGCTCACGGAGAGCAGGCAACTTCGGGCGAACTTCGACCAGAGTTCCACCGAAACGGGGTGGCGGGCTCCGGAGCTGTTCGCGTCGGCGCCGTATCTGAACCGGTCGACATCACTCGCGCACCGGACGACCATCCTGCCCGGCATGACCGCCCTGACCAAGGCGGAGAAGGTGGAGACCGAGACCACCGTCGGTGGCGTCACGCAGGCCGCCGGCCGCGAAGCCAGGACCAACACGCTGTTCTTCGGCGGCCAGGTGGGATACCAGAAGTCCCACAACGCGGGGAGTGGGGTCACCGGCACCTACGCCCTGGTGGCCAGCCCGTACCGGCTGGACGTCTCGAAGTCGGTGACGGTTCAGCGGGCAGCCGTGTCGGAGGTCAACCGCAAGGACACCGGACGCCACGTCCTGGCGACCGCCCCCGTCCAGCACGAGATCGCGGCCGCCTCCGAACGGATCGGCGCGTGGGCGCACACCAAGGATCACGTTCCGGCGTCCCTGGCCGGTGTGTCGGGGCGCAAGCTCGTGGTGCCCGACGGCTGGGTGGGCCACGTTCCGGAGAAGAGCGCCTACCGGCTCGGGCTGCTGAAGGACGGCTTCGGTGATGTGCCGCTGTACAACAAGCAGTCGTGGTCGCCGTTCCCGTGGCTGAGCGGCCATGCCTTCGGCAGCTGGCCGGTCAACTCGCTCGACACGGCGGCGGCACTGCGTCAGTTCGAAGAGCAGTTGACGCCGCTGGGGCTCTCCGCGCAGGACCGCGAGCAGATGCGCCGTCTGGTGTCCGGCCGTGTGGTGCGTGCCATCGGCAAGGAGATGTCGGGCACGGGTTCCGCGGTGCCGGCGCGCATCGGCCGCTGGGGCTCGGACTGGGCCCAGACGTGGGTCGGCCACCGGCAGGTACGGTTGCGGGCCCAACTGGTCCCCGTGAAGGGCACCGACGACAGTTTCGAGGGCCTGGGCCACAGCGTGGAGCTGGAGGAGCACCGGCAGGCGGTGGAATCCATCCAGCAGGCGCACAGCCGTGCCTCGGGCAAGCTGATCGGCGTCTCGGTGTCCGAGGGCGCGCACACCTCGGATTCCGTGGCCAGGTCCGCGGGCCCGACGTTGTCGCAGGTGGGTTCGTCGGTGCAGGCGACCACCCAGACGCGGAACGCCAGCAGCGTCGAGTTCTCGACCGCGACGACCACGCAGGCGCACGGCGAGTACGCCACGGAGTACGAGCTGCGGCTCGATCTGGAGATAACCGACACCAAGCCGGCTGATCCGGCCGCCGTCGCGCACAGCGGTATGGGCCGTCTCAAGGACGAGGCCGGGCGATGGCTGCAGATGTGGACCGGACGCCGGAAGCACTCGATCTCGGTCCAGGCGAACGTGGGCAGGCTGATCGAGCACTTCCCGCTGAGCCTGATGCGACCCGACCCGCAGAACGCGGCCGGGCTGGTCGATCCGCTCGAGCCGGCGCGACTGGCGCAGCACGGTGAGCCCCATCGGGTCGCCCTGCCGTCGTCGCTCGGGGCCGGCGGCTGGCACGACGTCGCGCACCTGGACTCCGGTGGCACGGTCAAGCCGTTCGAGATGCCCGAGGACGGCTTCGCGATCCGCAGCGTCGTCGGCCTGGACGGTCTGCACACCGCCAACACGCTGGCCCTGGGCGCCGCGTACAACGCGTCCCTGTCGGTACCCGAACATGGTCCCCTCGACGCGGACCTGCTGGTGAAGGCGAAGGACACGGCGCTGACCCGCGCCGGCACCGGATCTGCGCAGAGCCTGGAGGACGGCACGTCCAACGCGGCGCTGACGGCGTTCTACGACCGGACCCTGACTCCGGACGGTTACCAGGTGGCGGGGCTGACCGACCGCGGCTTCTTCGGGGGCGCGGACGGTGCTCTCGCGCTCTACTCAAAGCCCGACCTCTCCGGGGCGCGGCTGATGGCCGTCGCGGACGGGATGAAGTTCGAGGGCGCCGAACGGGGCACGCATGGCGTCGGCTCGTCCGCAGGCCGCGTGGGAGCGGCCGACCACGTCCTGTTCGCCGGACCGACGACCTCCTCTCCCGCGGTCGGCACCAGTCAGATAGGCAGCGGGTCGGGCGCCCAGGAGGTCGACTCCGTGACCGCAGGTCAGGCCAGTGAGCAGCTCGCCTCGGTGAACGTCAAGCCGGACAAGGGCCGGGCGTTCCTCTTCGCCATCCCCACGAAGTGGCTGTCGATCGCCCAAGTCCACCACCACCTGAAGGACAGCGCCCCGGTCGGGCGGGTCCGGAGCCTCTTCGGCAACCCGCAGCGCGAGCCGCAAGCGCTGGAGACCGACACCACGGTGCTGGCCTGGGTGCGCGAAGACCGGGCCCGGCAGCTCGGCCTGGTCGGCGACGCCAACTTCCCGGCCAAGGTCGCCGAGTCCTGGGACGCGGTCAGCAAGGCGGACAAGGAATGGACCGCCGCCGACCGGGCCTACTGGGATCTGCGCCGCGGCGACGCCGCGAAGCGGGAGTCCGAGCTGATCGCGACCGACAAGGTGCTGAACGACCTCACCGGCGGTGGACAGCGGTCCGTGCCGTCGGTCGAGGACGCCCTCGGTGCGCTCCGCTCGCTCGAGCAGGACAATGACTTCGCCGAACCCGCCCACGACGGCTGGGAGGAGATACGGTCCGAGCAGATCGAGCAGGCGCGGACGACGCTGGCGCGGGCGCGGCAAGTCGCCGCCGCCCGTGCCGCGCGGGACACCGCGCAGCAGCGACTCAACGACGTGGAGTCCGCTTTGAACGCCCGCCTCGCCTTCGCCGACGCCCTCTCGGACGAGTACACGCGGGTGCGCCGGCTCACCGACCGGCTCACCAACTGGTACCAGTTGGACGCCACCACACAGGGCCGCGGACCGATCGAGAACATCCCGGAGCCGCCCAAGGCCGTCTTCTCGCGGCCCCCCAAGGCGGACGCCGCGAAGGCGGAGGCACTGAAGAAGGGCAAGGAGGCGGACCGCACTGGGATCGCCGGCATGACACGGCAGTTGGGCGCCGCGGGTACGGCCGGGTTCGTGCGCCCGCAGGAGGATCTGCGTCTTGCTTACGGGTGGCTGGACAAGGTCAACCCCTACCGGGCGCAGGGCGGTGGCTTCGAGACGAACTGTGTCCTGACCGCCATCGCGGTCGATCTGTCCCTGCGCGACGGCGCTGTGCACCAGGCGTCACCGTCCGAACTCGGCGGTGACCGGCAGGTCACGCAGGACACCTCCGGACTGCGCAACTTCCTGTCCAACTACCTCGACCGCACTCCCGATCCGGTATCCGGCTCCGCGGCGGTAGTGACCGCGATGTCCGCCGCACCGCTGGGCGCACGCGGCATGCTCGTGATCGAGGACACCGCCGGCGGCATCGGTCATGTCGTCAACGTCGCCCACGACCACAACGGCGTCGTCTTCCTCGACGGACAGTCGGGCATCCCCGTCCACGAACCCGCGGGCGTGGTGTCCTTCCTCCCGACCACCGAAGGCATCCCCGGACACCCCCTCCACCCCCAGACCGACACCATCACCACAACCACCACGCCGTCGCGCACGCTCGGAGGCCCCGAGAACGCAACCGACAAGGCATCGACGGTGGACGGGGTGTCGTCGGGGCGGCCGCATGTGAAGGCCCGGGCCGCACGCCGCAAGCCGGTCGATCCGGTGGAGCGGCAGCGGTTCGACCGCTTCAGCCGCGAGCTGGAGCGGCTGGTGGTCCGGCCGAACCCGGACCGTGAGCAGTTGGGCCGGGCGATCGGCGAGTTCCTGGGCGACGTGTCGTCCGAGCACCGGCATACGTGGGTGCGCGAGGTCCGGCAGTTGATCGACACACTTCCGGACGGGAAGTACCTGGACGAGTCCGTCAACGCTGCGCACAAGGCGCTGGACGGGCACGACCACGACTGGCCCGTGTTGGGCGTTCCGGGTGCGGAGTACATCGCGGCCAGCCAGGTCGCCGACGGTCCGGGACAAGGCTTCATCAACCGTGATGTCCCCGAGACCGTTGTCATCGACGGTGAGCCGTATGTGCCCGTGTATTCGGCGGTGTTCGGCGACGCGCTGGGTTCGCACGCGCCGCGGTTCAAGGACATCGGCCAGGACGAGGACGGTGTCGTCCAGATCCACACCGGGTCCGAGGGCGTCGACGAGAAGGTGCTCTGGGTGAGCTTCGGCCAGCCGCTGCGGCAGGTCAAGTGGGTCGAGAAGTACCGTGCGGACCACGCCCAAGAGCCGATGATCCGGTCCTTCCTGGTACCGCTGCGGACCGTCAGCGAGATTTCCCGGAACGCGGTCACCGAACACCACTCCAGCAGCAACACGCGTGATCTGAACGTCGACAAGCACTTCGCGTCGAACCAGTTCGGCATCCGCGAGGCGGGGTCGCTGGAACTGCTGCGCCAGACGGCGCTGCCAGGTTCCTTGCGCTCCTATACGGACGGCGACATCGAGCAGCGGCCGGGCTCCTGGGGAGAGGTGCGGCCGCTGCACGAGCTCCGCGACCGGCTCGGGGTGCCTGACGAGACCATGCCGGGCTTCGAGGTCTTCACCGAGGGCACCGGCTTCCTGTCGCCCGCGAAGTACGAGAGCACCGCGCGCACCCTGCGCGAGGTCGTGGCGGCCCACTACGGCAACAGCTCGCTCCGCGAGCCGGGTGACCGGGTCCTGTCACGGGGCGACGTCGAGCGCTTCTTCGACGAGCACGCTCCCGCGCGCCTCAAGGAGAACATCGCCTCCAAGGCCGACAAGCGGGCGGCCGTGGAGGTCTTCGTCCGTGACCACCTCATCCCCTGGGCCAACCAGGCACGCATCACGCAGGCCCTGCACCACGAGTACGACGAGTTCCTCGAGAGCGGTCCTTCGACGACGCCGGTCGCCTACCGGCTCACCGAATCGGTTCCGGTCCTGCGCGGCCAGCGCAGGACCTTCGCCCACCGACTGGGCGCCGAACACCGTAGGCACATGGAGGTCCGCTTCGGGATCCGCCAGGGCTACGAGGAACTGGGCAACCTCATCACCGGGGCCTTCAAGTCCGCGCCGCCACAGGTGCGCCGGGAACTCAACCAGCTGAAGGACCAGCGGGCCGAAATCCTCGCCGACTACCAATTCAAGATCGGCGACCGCCTCACTCTGCCCGACCGCAACGACGCGTACCGCTCCACCGCCCTGGACGCGCACCAGCGCATCACCACAGCGCTCCACGGGACAGCACCGGACGCCACCGTCCAGCAGATCCTCGACGTCCTCACCCGCATCCGGACCACCACCGAAACCCAACCCCAGAACACCTCAGCACCACGGAAGTTGGGAGCCACGGGTGCGGCCGCGACCATGCGCCCGCAGGAGGACCTGCGTCTCGCCTACGAGTGGCTCGACAAGGTCAACCCCTACCGGGCACAGGGCGACGGCTTCGACACGAACTGTGTCCTGACCGCCATCGCGGTCGACCTGTCCCTGCGCGACGGCGCCGTTCACCAGGCGTCACCGTCCGAACTCGGCGGCGACCGACAGATCACCCAGGACACCTCCGGACTGCACAACTACCTGGAGAACTACCTCGACCGCACACCCGACCCGGTAACCGGGTCCGCGGCGGTCGTCACCGCGATGTCCGCCGCACCACTCGGCGCCCGCGGCATGCTCGTGATCGAGAACACCACCGGCGGCATCGGTCATGTCGTCAACGTCACCCACGACCACAACGGCGTCGTCTTCCTCGACGGACAGTCAGGCATCCCCGTCCACCAACCCGCCGGCGCGGTCTCCTTCCTCCCGACCACCGAAGGAATCCCCGGACACCCCCTCCACCCCCAGACCAACACCACCACAACCACACCGCCGCGCACGCTCGGAACCCCCGCCGCGCAGACCTCGCATGCCGAGGGCGTGGAGGTGGACCTCTCGGGGTTCACCGAGAGGGTGGGCAGCGGAGTCACCCGCGTCGCCGAACAGCACTCGGAGCCTCAGGACGACGTGTCGCTGGACGACCGGTACGGTCCGGCGGTGCAGCCGAAGACGGTGAAGCGCGGCGAGAAGGACGACGCCCTTCCGCCCCAGGTCCGTCTCAACCCCCTGTGGTACAGCCTGGAGGACTTCAAGCCGGCCCTGCTGGAGCGCGGCGGCGTCTGGACGTACGCGATCGACGAGGACGGCCGGTTCTTCATCGGCAGTGAGGACGTCTGGTCCATAGCGGGCGAGGAGGAACGCACTGAACTCTTGGAGGCGATGAGGACCACTCACCCCGATCTCACGATGGCGGACCTGAAGGGGCTCCTCAACGACCAGGGAGTGCCCACCGTCGCCGCGGGATTCGACCAGACCGGCGCCACGGTGATCGGCTCCGCCCGCGTCGGCGGCGAACTGTTCCGCGACCCCCTCACCGGCCAGTGGACCATCGACGCGTCAAGCCGCTACGTGGGCCCCGTCGTCCGCCCCGGTGTGGAACCCGCCACCGTCACACGGTGGGTGCGCAACGCGGCCGAAACGCTCAGTTCCGCCCTGCGCATGACGATCCTCGCCAAGGACGCGGAACGGCCCACGATCACCCACGGCGCGCTCGTCGCGGGCACGGGCACCGGGGAACTGGACCGTGACTACGGCCCGCTGGCGGGTCCGAAGAAGGTCAAGGACCGCGAGCGCGACGGGGTAGCCCTCGACCAGGTTCGGCTCAACCCCCTGTGGTACCGACTGGAGGACTTCAAGCCGGCCCTGCTCGAGCGCACCGAGGGCGTCTGGCACTACGCCGTCGACGAGGACGGGCAGATCAGTATCGGCAGCGACCAGGTGCTGTCCATCATGACGCAGGAGGAGCTCCACGAGCTCCTGTCACACATGCGGCGAGCCGACCCGGACCTGACCCTGGAGCAGCTCAAGGCGGCGATCGACAACCAGGGCCATCCGACCGTCGCGGCCGGGTTCCGCGAGGACGGCACCACCGCGGTCCGGCCCGCGCGCGTCAGCGGAGAGCTCTCCTACAACCCCGCCTCGCAGGCTTGGGAGCTCACGGACAAGTCCGGCCGCTATATGAGCAACAAGATCCGGCCGAGCGTCGACTCCGATGAGGCGCGGCAATGGCTCGCCAACACGGCCGGTCGCATCAGCGAGCATCTCGGCGTCCCCGTGAAGCCCGTGTTGTTCAAGAACGCACCGGGTACGGCCACCAGCGCTCCCGACGGCGTCCTGGCCGGATCGAGCCCGCGAACCGAACGCAGCGAGGTCATGACGGAGTACGCCGGGGCCGCTCAGGAGTTGGCCGCCGCGTTCACGGCCGGTGCGGCCTTCCGGGAACGGCTCCAGGGCGCGGGTTCCTCAGCGGACGCGGAGGTGGCCGACACGCACGAACGGCGCCTGGCCGCCGCTGAGTCGCGGTTCGAGGCCGCCGAGGGCCGGATGGTGGAACTGGGGCTGGGCGACCTCTCGGGCCGGGACGACGCGCTGCTCCCGGACGAGATGCGCGAGCTTCCGGCGCGGGAATTCCGCGCTGCCATGGGTCGGGCCGAGGAACTGCTGGGAGCCCCGGCTGTGGTGTTCGGCTCGGAGCGGCACGTGCGGGAGATGCGTGACGCCCACAGGGTGGCGCAGATCGCCGTTGCGGCCGAACTCGTACAGGGCCGGGAGGAGGCAGCCCGGACGGTCGCGGCGGAATTCTCCGAGCTGCTCGGGACACAGCCCGGAAAGAGGCTCGGCGGAGCGCTGATCGTGGCGGGCGTCAACCTGACCGAGCAGTTCAGGAAGGCGACGGAGGAGCTGGAGGAGGAACACGAGAGCAACCTGCGGATGTTGCGGCAGCATCTCGAGTGGACGACCCGTCAGGCGGCCGCTGCGAAGAGTTTGTCGGTCGTCGACACGTTGTGGGGGTGGCTGGGCTGGAGCTCCCCGCAGCCCGCCGGGCCCAAGTGGGATGACGAATCGGAGAGCGAACTCCGGGACAGCATCGCGAAGCTGCCGGACGAGATGCTGCTGAAGCAGAAGAAGTTCCTCGCCGATCAGATCTCGGCCATCGAGCGGGGCCTGCAGGAGGAGCGCCACGGTCAGGTGCTGAGCGCGGCGGAGCGGCGCGCCTTCAGGCACGATCGCGACCGCATCCGGAAGCGGCTGGCACGACTGATCGTGGAGCCGACCGGGCACCGCGGATACCACGCCGTGCTGGAGACGGAAGTGGGGAAGCACCCGCAGTTCGGTGCGAAGCGGCAGGACGTCAGGGTCGACAACTACACGGATCTCGCACGGGGCCTGCTGGGCTGGACCGCGGCGAAGCCGAGCCGGCACCAGGAGAAGGAACTCGCCCTGCGGGTCGAGTCCGAAGGGCACGTCGAGCAGATGCTGGACATCCTGCTCACCCGCATCCACACGCATGTGCGGGACCTCCCTGACGGGGAGCGGATGCTCGGCGAGATGGAATCGGGCGTGTCCCACGCCGACGGCAGGGAACTGGGCGCCTACCTCCGGCACTTCCGTGCGAAGAACCTGCCCGAGGACCTCAGGCATCTGGCGACGACCGTCTGGGACCGCGGCGGCATGGCGGCGGTCCTGCGTGACCCCGCGGAGTTCGGCATACGCGACAAGATGATGGTCCTGCACGACCTCATGGAGTACTTCAAGGACTCCCGCCACTATCCGGTGACGTACGGCACCGGGCTGCTGCCGGCCGACCGTTCGAAGGAGGCACAGAGCACTACCGTCGTCGACGAGGACGGCCGCCGCATCCACTCCACGAAAGATCGCGGCCAGAACCCGCTCAAGGACGGCAGGACCCACCCCTCGACGCGGAACGAGAACGCGGAGTCGACGATCCTCGCGCGCGAGCTGGGCATTCCCGTGTGGGCAGGCCAGTCGTTCACCGCGATGCGCATGTTCAAACTGGCGCAGTGGGCCGGGGCGTCGCGGCAGGAGATCGCCGCGGTGGCCTGGGGCATCTTCGCCTTCTGGCGGCTGCACTACGACCACCGGGAGGAGCTGGCCCACCACACGCTCCACGAGACGCTGGACATCGCCCAGAACTTCGGTGTGCCGTACTCGCTGCGCGACCGGGCTGCGGGGCTGTCCGAGGTGACGGTAGAGCACCTCCTCACGTATGTGGAGACCGAGGCCGCGGGCTTCGCCCGACTGGCCGAGCGTGTGAACCGGGCCGTCGACGCGCTGTCCCGGCGCGAAGTCCCGGAGAGCATGAACGAGACCCTGGGCGAGTTGGGCGACGCCGCCGCGTACTTGACCGCGGTCGCCCTGGAGATCGAGCGCCGCATGGGGCCGGCGCGGTCGCTGGTGGGCGAAGGGCTCACCAAGCCCGGGATCCACGCCGTGATCGAGCTGGTGGACCACGTACCCGCGGGCCTTGCGGCACAGGAGGTCGTGACGGAGCACGGACGCGTCCTGCTGCTCGGCCTCGACGGCGGCTCGCGCGACCACGGAATGGACCCGCAGGCCGAGGGCTGGGAGATGGGCCGTGAGATCACGGTCATGGCCGAGCGGTACGGCCTGCAGGAGCGGGAGCTGGAACAGCCGTTCACCGTGCCGGGGAGCGGCAAGGGCGCAGAGGTGTTCCGCGAGTTCAGCCGGCCGTTCCCGCACTCGTCGCGGTCGTACGGCTACCAGGTCGGTTCCGCCGGAAGCGTGCTGCTGCCGGACGGCGGCGCGCTGAGGGGGCGTTGGACGCGGTTCGGGGACGACTTCCTGCATGAGCAGGGATACGTGCTGCGGGGGGACAACGGCTGGATCGGGCGCGTCGCGAACTGGGAGGAACTACGGACGGTCCTGCCGTCGGACGCCGCCGAGTACGAACTGGCGGCGGACGAAGCACGGATGTACTTCGTACCTTCCGACGGGGGCGGCCGGACGGTCGTCCTCCCGCTGACCGAGGAACGCACCGAGTCCGACGGCGGGCGCACCGGTGTCGGACTGCGGGCCACCGCGGCGGGGGCTTACGAGCCGTCCGTGGAGGGTGACCGCACCGACCTCGTCGCCGACGCGGTGTCGCCGAGCGACACCGGCGCGCGGTTCGCGGTGGAGGTCGACGCGGTCGACGCAGTCCACGCGGACCGGACGGCCCACCCGGTCGACGAGGTTGACGCGGTCGACCTCCTCGACCTGGACCGGTTCCGCGCGCACACCAGCGATTCCACGGCGTCCGACCTCCGGTCGCTCTCGCGGGTGGCGGACCTCGACCGGCTGCTGCACGACTACCAGGCGATCGACGAGCACGATCACGCGCGGCGCGCCGACGCCCTCGACGAGCTGTCCGAGCGGGCCCGTGCCTACGCGGCCACCACTAAGAACGAGTTCCGGCAGCAGGCCGTGCAGCGGCTGGTCGAGCAGGCCGGAACCCGGGCCGCCATGTACCGGCGGCAGGAGGGATCGCAGGAGGCGCCCGCCGGCACCGCGGAGGCCGTGCCGCCCGGTCCGCTCGGGTACCGCGAGCGCATCGCGCTCGCCAAGCGCGAGTGGGAGGGGCCGGTCACCGAAGAGGTGGCACGGCTGGAGCAGATGCTGCTGGACGCCGGTCCCGGCGCCCGGTCGCTGGTCATGGGCGCGGTGCCTGGTGAGCAACTGTGGGCGGTGAACGTCCTGGGGACGGTCCGCTGGCTGGAGCAGGCCACGGCAGAGCGGACGCAGGCTCCGCAGTCCGCACAGGGCACGGTGGTGTCGATCGACCTCGACCCACGCGCCAGGCTGATCGCGCCCGACCCGCGGCTGCTCGGTGCCGGTGCCGGCACCGAGGCGGCCCGCTTCTGCGAGCTCGTCGTGGGCGGGGATCTGAAGCACGTCGTGTGACGGCCGCCGCGCGCAAAAGCGCCGGGGCCGCGGAACCGGTGGAAACCGGAACGCGGCCCCGGCGCCCGGGGTGCCTCGTCAGCGGGAGAAGTCCCCCAGCTCCGTGCGGAGCTCTTCCAACACGGGGACGAACTGCTCTTCCTGCCGGGCGGCCAGAGCCTGCTGGGCGTTCCGGACCGCGGAGACGATCATGTCGGCCAGGCCCTGCGCGTTGCCCGCGTCGGCCACGACCTGTGAGATCACCAGGTCCTGGAGTACGCCCTTGCCGTTGACGGTCGCCTGCACCGCTCCGCCGCCCGCCGTGCCCTGCACGGTCAGCGCGCGGAGCTCCTCCTGGGCCCGGGACAGGTCCTGCTGGATCCGGCGGGTGCTTTCCAGGAGCTTCTGGATGCCGAGGCCGTCGTCAAGGTCCATGTCTGCGTTCCGATCGTGTGGTGGCCGTGCGGTGGCGGGGGACCGCCGTTTCTTTCGAGCTTATGCGGACGAGCGGCCGGGGGGAGCCGATGTGACCGGTGACGCACGGAACGCCGGCCGCCGTCGGCGCTCCGTGCGTCACCCCGTCCTCGCTCAGCGCTTGCTCCACTTCTGGTTGTCGGTGCCGTAGCAGGTCCACAGCTGGAGTTTGGTGCCGTTGGCGGTGTTCTTGTCGACGACGTCGACGCACTTGCCGATCGCGGTGTTCACGAGGTCGTGCGAGCTGTTCACCTTGAACTTCTGGGCCCAGCCGCCGTTGCATCTGGCGAGCTGGATGGGCGTGCCGTCATTCTGGGAGGCGCCTGCGACGTCCATGCACAGGCCGAACATCCGGGCCGTGCCGTCGGAGCGGAAGTCGATCTTCTGCCACGATCCGCCGCCGCAGTCCCAGATCTCCAGGCGCGTGCCGTCAGTGGCCATGCTGTTGGCTGCTCCCGTGGCAGCGACGCAGCGGTTGCTGTCGTGGCTGACGACCGCAACGCCCGGGTAGGTGGTGTTCTGCGGCGCCTGCGTGGTCTGGGTCGACCGCGCGGTGTTGGCACTGCCGGACCCGGAACCAGAGCCGGAGCCGGTGTTCGCACCGGCGATCGGCGGCCCGGTCGGTGCGCCCGGCGCCTTCTCGCCGGATCCGCCGCTTCCGCCTCCGGCCTTGGGACCGCCTCCGCCGTTCGGCGCCGGGGCGTCGGGGCCGACGGCCTTGACGCCGCCCGGCATGCCCGGTGCGGTCGAGTTGCTGTGCGAGGTGGAGGACTGCGCGGCGCCGGACGCGGACGGGGAAACGGAGGCGGCGGCGACAGCCTTCTCCTTGTCGCCGGAACCGGCGGGGAGCTTCGCGATCGCGAACACCACCAGAACCACGACGGCGGTGAGCGCGGCCGCGGAGACTATCCACGTCCACGGCCGGGCCCGCGGGTTGCCCCCCTCGCGGAGCTGCGTCGTGCGCCGGGTGAAAGCGTCGGCGAAGCGCGACGAGGCTCCGTCCAGCAGCGCGGGGTCCTGCGGCTTGGGTTGGGGCGGCACTTCGTCTCCTGTGAACTCGGAAGCCATGGGGTGGGTATGGGAAACGTGACGAGGCGATTATCGAAGCACGGCTTGGCGATTCGATGGCCAGGGGGTACACACCACGTAACGGTTATTTTAGGAGTCAAGTTCTGTCGGCCACTGGCGGGGCTCCCGTACGAAGGCGGCTCTCCGGCCGGGCACGACGCCCATCTGTGCGTGGAGGGGGCCATGCACACCGCTGAGCTGTGGAAACCGGCCCGGTGCCCGCTCGAACAGGTGTGGCGCTTCGGGGTGAGGGTGCCGGTGTGCGGGTCACCGCGATGTGACGCTGCCCGGTGGGGCCTTGACGTACACAACGAAGCTCCGTGCGCAGATGGCCTTCTCAAGTCGCCTGCGCAGCGCGGAGCTTACGTGGAGGCATCCGGCACGTCCGAGCGCGCCGGCTGCCGTCCCGGCCCGGTCACCGTGCTGCCCACTGACGCAGCGCGCCCTCGGTCACCTCACCGCCGGCCGGAGGGGCTTCGGGTGCCTCGGCGGGACGGGCGCGGGCGGCCAGCGGGTTCAGGCGCCGACGGCCGCGCGTCCGGCCGCGTAGGTGCGGGCCCGCTCGGCGACGCGGCGTCCGAGGTGCTCGGCGGTGGGCGGTTTCTGTCAGTGGTTGCGCATCAGCAGGTCAATGGGCCTGTGAGGTAGTCTCGCATGGCTTCGGATGGGGTCTTGTCGCCGAGGACCATGCGGGGGCGCCGGTTGAGCTGTCGGGCGACTTCTCGCAGATCGTGGGACGTGTGCACGGACAGGTCGGTGCCCTTGCGGAAGTACTGCCGCAGCAGCCCGTTGGTGTTTTCGTTGGTGCCGCGCTGCCAGGGTGAGTGCGGGTCACAGAAGTAGATCCGCAGCCCGGTCAGCGCCTCGATGTCTTGGTGCAGGGCGAGCTCTCGGCCCTGGTCCCAGGTGAGGGTCCGGCGGAGCTGGGTCGGCAGGTCCGCGGTCTGCGCGATAAGGGCGTTGCGGACCTGAGGGGCCTTCCAGCCGTGCGGTAGATGGACGAGCCTCACGTAGCGGGTGCTGCGCTCGACGAGGGTACCGATGGCCGATCCCTGGCCACGCCCGATGATCAAGTCGCCCTCCCAATGACCCGGTTGAGTACGGTCGTTGACCTCCAGCGGGCGCTGGTGGATGAGCGTCATGTTCTTGATCTTGTTGGGTTGGGGGACGCCTCGGCGCTGCTTCTTGCGCCGGGTGCGGCCGGTGCGGAGCCTGGCGTCCTTGAAGCCCAGCAGGCCGGCGAAGAGCGCCCGATAGATCGTCTCCGGGCAGGCCCGCATCGCCGGATCGTTGCCGAAAGACCGGGCGAGAAATCGGGAGACCTGCTGCGGTGACCACTTTTCGGTGAGCTTCTCGCGTACCAGGGTGCGCAGCGGCTCGTGGCTACGGATCTTCTCCTCCTTCGGCCTGCCACGGCGCAGGAGTGCCTGGTTGTGGGCCCACCAGGGCTGGTAGCGGCCGTCCGGCTTGCGGTTGCGCTCGATCTCCCGGTAGACGGTCGAGAGGCTCTTGCCGATCGAGGCGGCGATCTCCTTGACGGGCTGTTTGGCATGGAGGCCGTCAGCGATAGCGATCCGGTCGTCCTGGGTGAGGAAGCGCGGAGATATCGGGCCGGGGTCGGGAACGAGCATGCTGCCAGCATCTATGAACCACAGCGATCCGCAGCTGGTGGACACCCCGACCTCGCGGGCGGCAGCAGCACCCATCAACCCCTCGCGGAGCAGCTCGAAGTACCTCCGCTTCACATCGGTCGGCATCCTGTCCGGGGCTTATCGGGGCATCGGAACGTCCTCCTCGGAGAGCGTTCGCAACCACCAATAGAATTCAAGTGACAGACTGACGTTTCACCGAAGCTCCGTTGGTTCAGGGCGACTTGCGAGGTCAACCACCTCAACGGAGCTTCGGTCTTTCCGGGCACGGGCCTCTCATCAGCGGAAACGCGTACACGCAGGACTTTGCGGCAGCCCTGAAACACTGGCTTCGAGTACCTTCCGAGCTCAAGAACAGGGGCGTCGAAGACGTCCTCATGCTGGTCTGCGACGGGTTGAAGGGGCTGCCCGACGCAGTCGGCGAGGTCTGGCCGCGAACTGTGGTGCAAACGTGCGCGGTTCACCTGCTGCGGGCGTCATTTCGATACGCGGCCCGGCAGGACTGGGACAAGATCGCGAAGGCGCTCAAGCCCGTCTACACCGCGCCGACCGAGGACGCGGCCGCGACACGGTTCCTGGAATTCGCCGAGACCTGGGGCAAGAAGTACCCGGCGATCGTCCACCTCTGGGAGTCCAGCTGGCCCGAGTTCACGCCTTTCCTTCAGTTTGATGAAGAAATACGCCGCATTGTGTGCACGACCAACAGCATCGAAAGCGTCAACGCCCGCATCCGCAAGGCCGTTCGCTCCTGCGGGCACTTCCCCACAGAGCAGGCCGCCCTCAAATGTGTCTACATGGCCGTCATGAGCCTCGACCCGACCGGCGCCGGCCGCAAACGCTGGACCATGCGCTGGAAGGGCGCCATGAACGCCTTCGACCTGGCCTTCGACGGCCGTCTCACCGCAGGCCAACTCTGGCCACACCAAACCCAGTTACACCGCTCGCTTGGCTCTGTCTCACATCCGGTGGTGACGGACGGTGATGATGGCGACGGGTAGACCCACGAATCAAAAAGCTCGCAGGTCCAGTATGTTGGAGCGACCGTTGGTTGGAATAGCCAGCCTGCACAGAGACCTCCGATGCGAGCCTGGCGTGCCGACGCCGCGTCTCCCAGCGCAGCGCTCTTCGCTCGTGAAACATCGAGGTCAGAGCGTCAACCGCACTCTCTGCAACTGGCTGCCGTCGATGCTCACGATCTGTCACCACCGGATGTGTGACAGAGCCGCTCGCTTTACAGACCCGAGGTGTCCGGTGAAGATTTCCGTGCCCCGCGACTGGGACGGATCCTTCGAGCCGAAGATCGTCAAGAAGCGGCAGCGGCGTCTGCCCGGTGTCGACGAGATGGTCATCTCGCTCGCCGCAAAGGGCCTGACCACGGGTGAGGTCCAGGCCCACCTGGCCGAGGTGTATGGCACCGGCGTCTCCCGCCAGATCCGCAAGGTCATCTGCTCGACGAACGCGATCGAGAGTGTGAACGCCCGCATACGCAAGGCCGTCCGCGCCCGCGGGCATTTCCCTAACGAGGCCGCGGCCCTCAAGTGCGTCTACATGGCGCTGATGAGTCTCGACCCAACCGGCAAGGGTCGCAAGAGGTGGACCATACGCTGGAAGGCGCCTCTCGACGCGTTCCAGATCGCCTTCGAAGGCCGGCTCGCACCGGCCAACGACTGAACCTCAACAACCAAGATCAGCCGTCAAATTGACACACCCACTGGACGGACCAGCCACCTGCGAAGACCCTGGGGCTGGTGCGCCTACGGGGATCAGGACGTGCTTTTACGTTGCTCTCGCGCGGCGCGGGTGATCGCACGGCGGATCGGTTCGTAGCCGGTGCAACGGCAGACGTTGGAGCTGACGATGTCATTGATGCGTTTCTCGTCGTCGGCGATGCTCGGGTCGGCCTCCAGCTCGCCGGTGGCCACCATGAGGAAACCAGCGGTGCAGAAGCCGCACTGCAGCGCACGCTCGGCGGAGAACGCCTTCTGCAACGCGCTGGGTTCGCCGTCCGGGTCCGCCAGACCCTCTACCGTCCGGATCGCCTTGCCATCGCACTGCACGGCCAGCATGAGGCAGGCGCGGAGGGACTCACCGCCCACCAGCACGCTGCAGGCCCCACATACGCCGTGCTCGCAGCCCAGATGCGTTCCGGTTAGCCGGCAGTCGTCCCGCAGCACGTCGGCGAGGATGCGTCGTGGCTCTACGTCAAGCGCGTAGTCCTGACCATTGACGTTGAGGGTGATCTTCATCTGCTCTCTCCTTGAGGAAGTGTTAGGTAGCTGATCAACTTCGGGCGGTGATCTTCGTGGGAGCTGTCCGCGAAAATGACGTCCATGTGTGCCTGCACGTGCATGCCCGCCTACGAAACGTCGTTGACGGACGCTCATTGGGCTCTACGTTCTTGACCGAGCTGGTCCTCCCGTTCGTAATGTGGGGCCCAGGGGTGCTGTGGTACCACCACCCCTTGACCTCGTCGCGGATGGCGCGGGCGTGCTGGCCAGGCCTGATCCCCAGTATCCGGTGGGCTGCGGTCCTTTGCTTCTACCGCTTCGTCGCCCGGCGCCCCACGACGATTCGGCCGCCGATTAGGAAGCATGAGCAAGTCGCTGAGTAGAGCAATGCCGGCAAGGTCGTCTGTGGTGTGAGCAGAACGAATACGCACGTCAGGAGCATGAGCCGGATATGGGCGGGGATCGACAGCGGCAAGGGGCATCACCACGGCCCTGCCCTGGATGTGGACGGCGAGACGCTCCTGTCGCGGCGGGTCGCCAACGACGAGCTCGAGCTGCTGAAACTGATCAGCGATGTCCTCGACCTGGCCGATAGCCGTGAGGTCACCTGGGCCATCGACATGACCGGCGGAGAACCCGCGCTGCTGCTGGCCCTGCTGATCAACCATGGCCAAGTAGTCCTCTACATGCCCGGACGGCTGGTGAACCGCGCCTCTGACGGCTACCGCGGCGAGGGGAAGAAACACTTCCAGGCAGTACTCGCTCTCGCCCGCCGACGCGTCAACGTTCTGTGGGCCCTGATCCGTGACCGACGGTGCTACCAAGTCACACCCTTCTCGTGGACACCTGCGGGCTCGTCCTGCGAGCGGTGGTGCACTCGGCCTCGATCCTGACCGTGCTGGGGCCATACTGGTCCTCACCTGCATTCGAGCGCTGTTCCCGCAGGTCGGGATCGTGTGGCTCATGGCCGCGCGGCTCCCCGGGGAAGACATCAAGCCGCACGGCCCCAGCGAGCGAAGCCGCCCGACGCGTCACCGAAGACCTCAACCATCAGTGATGGACCAGTTACCTTTCTCAGCGTCGGTGCGCGACCTCTGGTCTGCTGCGGCCTGGCACAGCGTCCTGGCCACCACGGTCGCGATGGCGTGCCTGCGGTACTCGATGTCGGCGTAGGGCTCGGCGATCGGGGACGCATCCTGATCCGCCGCGATGCGGCCGGCTCGGGCGAAAGGATGGCCCTTGGGCAGCTTGTAGCCCGCCGGCACCTCACCGGCCTCCACGCCGGCCAGCACCTCCTCGGCGGCGCGCGCGCGCACAGGACGGTCGGCGCAGTTCACCAGTCCGATCCTGGCTCCCTCGATCATTCCGTCGCTGATATCCAGCGTCGCCCCAACCGCCACCTGAGCGAAGCAGAAGTGCGTGCGCCTGTGCTCGATGAACCCGACGCCCGTGTCGCCGCTGAGCAGTGGCCACCGCAAGGAGGTGATCACCTCGTGCGGTTGCCGGACCGTCCGGAAGGATCCTGTGAAGAAGTCGCAGGCGCCGACCTGACGGATGCCCCCCGGACCGGTCAGCTCGATATCGGTATCGAGAGCCACGGCGAGAGCGCACCATTCCGACGCCGGGTGGGCCCAGCCGAAACTGCCCGCCATAGTGCCGCGGTTACGGACGGGCGGATGCGCGATGTTGACAACGGCACGCGCGAACAGCTCTCCGAGCGGGCCCGGCACGGCCCGCGGGTTCTCGAAGACACGGTGCCGGACGAGAGGACCGACCCGCAGAACGCCGTCCTGCACTTCCATTCCGCCGAGTTCCGGAATTTGGTTGATGTCGACCACGACGTCGGGGCTGAGACGCTTCAGATGCATTTCCAGGAGCAAGCTCTGCCCGCCCGCGAGCACCTTGGCGTCCTTGGCGTTGCTCAGCGCGTCGACAGCTTCGTACACCGTCCGCGCCGTGAAGTAGTCGAAGACCGCGGGCTTCATTCGGGTTCCTCCGACTTCGGGGCTCGAGCCGCGCGCCAGACCACATCGGGAGTCAGCGGCATCTGCAACAGATCTGGATCGGCGACTTGAAGAGCATCGACGACCGCGTTGACGACCGCCGGCGGCGTTCCAATGCAACCGGACTCGCCGGCTCCCTTAGCTCCCAGCGGTGAGACCGGGCTCGGGGTGCACGTGTCCCTGATCTCGATCGGCGGGACTTCCTCAAATGTCGGCAGCAGGTAGTCCAGAAGACCGTTGTCCAGCATCGGGGCACCGGCGTCGTCATACGGGATCGCCTCGTACAGGGCTTGTCCGATTCCTTGCATGCATGATCCGAGGGCTTGACCGTGCACAGTGCCGGAGTCCAGCACTATCCCGCAATCGTCGACCGCTACCACCCGCAGCAGTGTCACCGTTCCGAGCTCGGTGTCGACCTCCGCCACCACGACATGCGTGCCGAAGGGGAAGGCCGCCTCGGTCTCGAACCTGTCGTCCACCTTCAAGGGCTCAGTCAGCTCGACCAGTTCGCCCAGCTCCAGGCACATGGAGTCGTCATCGGTGTGCTGCAGGCAGCCGTCGGACCACATCACGTGCTCCAATGGCACGTCCCATATCGCGGCGGCCCGCGCCAGGGCCGTGTCGATGACCTGTCGAGAGCAGTGCTGCAGCAACGCACCAGCCACCTGTGCTGTGCGGCTGGCGAACGACCCGAGACCGTCGGGCTGTTCGGCAGTGTCGCCCTCGATGAGACGGACACGTGTCTCGTCAATACCGAGGGTCCTCGCCACCAAGCCGGCTAGCACCGTCTCGTGGCTCTGGCCGCTAGACGCGGCACCACAACGGGCGGTGACGGTGCCGTCCTGGTGGACCTCGACACTGCCGCACTCGAAAAGGGTGCCCGGCTCGCCTCCGGAGCGCTCCACGTAGGACGACAGTCCGATCCCAATTGGCTTGGCGGCGGAGTCCTCACGCCGCCTGGCCTGCTCGGCTCGCCAATTGTCGTAATCCACGGTCTCCAGGGCCAGTTCGAGCGCTCTGGCATACTCACCGCTGTCGTACTTCCGGCCGGTGGGGGTCTGGTGCGGGAAGCTCTCAGGCGGGATGAAGTTCCGCCGCCTGAGCTCGGCGGAGTCCACCTTCAGCCTGCGGGCCAGCGTGTCCATCGACCGTTCTAGCGCCATCACCGCTTCTGGACGGCCGGCCCCCCGATAGGGATAGGTGATCATGGTGTTGGTCAGCACCGACCTGACCCTCGCGTGCACTTCGGGGATGGCGTACGGGCCAGGTGCCATGGAGGCGGTCTGCATGGGCAGCGCAACGCCGAGGTGCGGGTAGGCGCCGACATCAGCTTCCAGACTCAGCTCGTAGGCCAGCAAGCGTCCGTCGGAATCGGCGGCAAGACGGGCATACTGGTCCTGTCCCCGGCCACGCGTAGCGACGAACATGGATTCGAGCCGGTCCTCGATCCACCGGACAGGTCGTCCGAGGGTCATCGCCAGATGGGCGACCACGACGAACTCCGGCAGACATCCGCTCTTGGAACCGTATGCTCCTCCGGTGTCGGGAACGACCACCCGGATCTGATCTTCCGCCCAGCCCCACAGCGAGGCCAGTTCGCGGCGCAGGCGATATGGCATCTGGTGCCCGGAGTGAACGGTCAGCCCGTCCTCGTCCGGGATCACCAGGATGCCCCGGCACTCCATCGGTGTCGGCATCAACAAGCTCTGCCTGTACCGCCCCTCCACCACTACGGCCGCTTCGCGCCAGACCGAGTCCTGGATCGGCCGGCCCGTCTCGTCTTCCATGACGACATTGGTGGTGTGCCCCTCGAACAAGGGGATCGCGTCCGCCGCCACAGCGGCGGACGGCGTGACCATCGCGCGCAGCGGTTCGACCTCGAAGGTAACTCTCGCCGCCGCGTCTTCGGCCCGATAACGGTCCTCCGCCAGCACCACCGCGACCGCCTCCCCCGCATAACGCACCCGCTCGCGGACCAGCGGCGGCCACTCCCGGCCGTCGGCGCCGCGGTCCGAGGACTGGCCGAGTACGGGGTCCGGGACAGACGGCAGTTGCTGGAGCGTGGCCGCCGTATACGCGCCCAGCACACCCGGCCCCGAGGCGGCCTTGCTGGTGTCCACCGACCTGAGGGTCCCATGACCGACGGCGCTGCGAACGAATACCGCGTCCAGACAGCCGGGTACGTGGATGTCGGCGACGTAGCGGCCCCGGCCAGTCGTCAGCCGTTCGTCCTCCCTACGCGTCCACTGGTACACAATCGGACCTCCGCACTTGCTTCAGGGCGTGACGACGGTCTCGGTACCTCGGCCCTGGCCCTGGTGGGACGCCTGCCAACGCTGTCCAAGGAACCCTCACCTTCAAACGTAGAGGCGCGACTGCAACTCCGCACGCCACAGCGCGCCCGCGTGCTCTGTACAAACTCCCCAGAGCTGGAGGACGGCTTCGAGGATGTCGGCCTGATTTCGGAGAAAAAACATGAGTTGACCTGCGGAAACGCCTGTGAGCACGCCGAGATGGCGTGTCACTAGTGCAGCGCGTCGCAGGTCCTTTGCTGGTTGAGTGTGCGGGGTCTGGCTACGCGTGGTAGTCAGCGAGGTGGACGAGGGCGGCGGTATCGAAGGCTGCCGTCGGGCTGCCGGTGCGCAAGACCGCGTCGGTGTAGGCGTCGGTGGCGCTCAAGTACATGGCGAAGCCCCAGGCGTTGTCGTCGCCGAGGTATTCGATGCGGCACAGTGGGATACGCGCGTCCTCGCCCTCTTCCTCGACGATCGCCGTGAGGTAGCCGAACGAACCGCGCCACCGGGTGTCAACCTCGGCCAAGGCGGGCCAGCTTTGCAGCTGGAAGGCGTGGTGGTCGACGGTGTCGTCGACCTCTTCCTTCAGGCGTTTGGGGGGAACCGGCATGGTGATCACCCAAGCTCCCGGCTGGTGCTCACGTCACGTTGCCGCGCAGCAGCGCCGTCGCCGCGCGCGTGGCGCGTGTGGCGACATCCTCGGGGGAGAGGCGGGAGCAGGTCAGGAAGTCCTCCGTGTCCAGGGTGACGTAGCCGTGGGCTAGGACGAAGAGCTGTTCAAGTAGGAGCAGTGCTTGGGAAGGGTCGGCGTGGCCCGCCTGCCGGGCGAGGTCGAGCAGCAGCGCCATCAGGTCCCGGCCGGCCCGGGCCACGTCGGCGTCGCGCAGCGGCCTCAGCTCCCGGGCGAAGATCACGTCGAGGCCGGCGCCGCGGTCGGACACGTGGCGCACGTATGCCCCCGCGGTGGCCGCGAGCCGGTCGATCGGGTCGGGGCCGGCCGCCTGCACGGCGGCCTCCATGGACCGGGTGAGCTCGTCGGCGGCCTGTGCCGCGACGACGGCGAGCAGCGCGTCACGGTTGGGGAAGTGACGGTACGGGGCGGCCGTGCTCACCCCGAGCCTGCGGGCGAGTTCGGCGACGGAGAAGCCGGCCATCCCCGTCTCGGAGAGCAGCACGAAGCTCTCAGCGATCAGCGCCGAGCGGAGCTGCCCCCGGGCAGGGCGCTCACTCCCCGCCCCACTTGCTGCGTCAGTCACTCGGTCCACCTTCCTTGACTATAAGTAAGAGACCACTTACTTTAGAAGTGATAGCCCTCTTACTTCTAGCACTGGAGGCCGCGCATGACAGGGATCGACGGCAAGGTGGTGGCCATCACGGGCGCGGGCAGCGGGATCGGCGAGGCGAGCGCGCTGCTCCTCGCGTCGCGCGGCGCGAAGCTCGTCCTCGCAGCGCGTCGGAGCGACCGGCTGGAAGCGCTCGTCGCCCGCATCGAGGCCGATGGCGGCACGGCAGCCTGGACGACGACGGACGTGCGTCGCCGCGGAGACCTCGCGGACCTGGTGGCGTACGCCTGCGGGCGCTATGGCGCGCTCGACGTCCTCGTCAGCAACGCCGGGATCGGCCCCATCTCGCCGTTCGACGAGCTGCGCGTCGAGGACTGGGACCGGATGATCGACGTCAACTTCCGCGGCGTGCTGCACGGGATCGCGGCAGCGCTCCCTGTGTTCCGTAAGCAGGGCAGGGGGCAGTTCGTCAACGTCGTCTCGACCGCCGGGCTACGCATCGTGCCGAACCAGGCTGTCTACGCGGCGACGAAGAACGCAGTCCGCACCGTCTCCGAGGGACTGCGCCAGGAGGCCGGGCCCGACCTGCGGGTCACCATGGTCTCGCCCGGCTACGTCGCGACGGAGTTCGCCGACTCGGTCACCAGCCCCACCGTCAAGTCGCAGGCCCCGGCAGTCGACTTCTCCCTCTCCCTCTCCCCCGACGACATCGCCCGCGCTGTCGCCTTCGCGATCGAGCAGCCGTCGAACGTCGACGTCGGCGACATCGTCGTCCGCCCCACGGCACAGAGCTGACGCCTCACGGGCCTCTCTGGGCGAACTCGTCGACGCCCAGGTGCGTTTCCTCCGGAGGGACGGGCCTGACCGGGGATCTCCCGGCTTCGCCCGTCTGTCCGGCAGGGAGCGAAGCGTCAGGAGGCTGTCAGCGATTGATGATCGCCCCAGCTTCCGGCTGGTGCTTACTCCAAAGGAAACGCACCCTTCGTGGCCCATCCACCCGCACCGCCGTTGCCGCTTTCACGCAAGCAGGAACGCAAGATGCGCACGCTCGTGGCCGCTGCCGGGGCCGGGCAGGCGGTGGTGCGGCGCGCACGGATCGTACTGCTGGCCGCCGCGGGCCGGCCCACCACCGCCATTGCCGCCGAGCTCGGCTGCAGTGTGCCCACCGTGCGCACCTGGCGCGAACGCTTCCGCCGCCGTGGGGTGGCGGGCCTGTTCGATCGCCCGCGCAGCGGACGCCCCGAACAGCATGGTCCCAGCGCGCGCCTGGCCGTGGTGGCCACCGCTACCAGCGTGCCGCCCGAGGGAGCCACGCTATGGACCCGCGTCACAATCGCCGCCCACCTGGCCGAACGCGGCCTGGTGCTCTCGCCCTCCACGGTCGGCCGGGTCCTGGCCGAGGCGAAGGTGCGCCCGCACAGGGTCCGCGGCTGGCTCAACCGGGCCGACGACGACGCGTTCTGGTCTCAGGCCGGCGCGGTGTGCCATCTCTACCTGGACATCCCACCCGGCACGTTGCTGGTCAGCGTGGACGAGAAGACCGGCGTTCAGGCCAAATCCCGCCGCTACCCCACCCGGCGCACCCGCCCCGGACAGGCCGAGCGGCGGGAGTTCGAGTACCGCCGGCACGGCACCGTCTCCATTGTCGCCGCCATGGACGTGGCCACCGGCCAGGTCCTGGCCGAGCGCATCAAGCGCAACGACTCGGCCGCCTTCATCGCCTTCCTACGGCGATTGAACCGGCTGACCGACCCGGCCCTGCGCCTCCACCTGATCATGGACAACGGCTCCTCGCACACCTCCAGGGCCACCCGCGCCTGGCTCGCCGCCCACCCGCGAATCACCGTCACACACACGCCCAAGCACGCCAGTTGGCTGAACATGGTCGAGCAGTGGTTCGGCGTCCTGACCCGCCGCCTGCTCCGCCGCGGCGACTTCACCTCCCGCGAGGACCTCGAAGCCCAGATCACCGCTTTCACGATCCGGCAC
Organism: Streptomyces sp. NBC_01217; assembly: GCF_035994185.1. Lineage (NCBI taxonomy): Bacteria > Bacillati > Actinomycetota > Actinomycetes > Kitasatosporales > Streptomycetaceae > Streptomyces > Streptomyces sp. NBC_01217. The sequence continues at coordinate 8,782,007 of NZ_CP108538.1, read as the reverse complement.
AACCGCACCGCCCGCCCCTACCAGTGGCGCTACGACGCCGACGCCGACCACGCCCGTCACCCCCAGACCGCCCCAGCGGAGTACACCAAGGCCGCATGATCCTCACCCACCGTCACCAAGGCGACCACCAGCAACCGGCAAAGGACCTGCGACGCGCTGCACTAGGCGGGGCATAGTGCCTGGTAAGCGGCCTGCGGTCAGATCGGTGATCCTCCTGGGCGGGGTGACGTTCAGGGCGGGGGTCTGCTGCAGGTTCGGGTGACAGGTTCGGTCACGCGGCCTGGAGGGCCGGTGGTGTCATGACGGTCTCGAATTCGACGGCGGTCAGGCGGCCGAGTGCGGCTTGTCTGCGACGGCGGTGGTAGGTCCGCGTGAAGTTTCCCCAAGGCCGGGTAGTTAGCGTTTTCGCAGGTCACGCAAGGGGTGTTGACGGGTTTTCGACGTGGAGCAACGGAGCTCGTTGGTACAGGCAGTCGTCCAAGACAGCTTGTCCCGCAAGGAGCTCCGTTGCCTGTTCATTGTGCCCCGTCGTCGGCGCTGACGACCATCACCCGTACGGTGATGGTGGCCGCGGGCCGGTTCGCTCCCGGTCACCTGGGGGAGCTGACACCGGTCATGCCATTCGAGCTGGTCGACGCGATCTTGTCCGAGACCGGGACCGTGCAGCGGCGGCTGCGTGATCTGCCCTCGCGGGTCGGCATCTATTTTTTCCTGGCGATGTGCCTGTTCCCCGAGATCGGCTACCGGCTGGTCTGGGACTGTGAGAATGGGGCCACCTCGTTCGGGACCGTGGTCTGATCCGGTCTGGGACTGACCATCGTGTCCGGAGCAGCGATGCACCGAGGTTGACAGACCATAGGGGCATCAAGCTGACCGCCGGTCTGGCGGGGATGCCGACGGTCGTCTGCCCGAGCACGAAAGCGCTACGTGATCTGCGCCGCAGGCTCGGCAGCGCGCCGGTGCGGGCGCTGTTCGAGGTGCTCGCCGGGCCGCTGGCCCAGCCGGCCACACCAGGGGTACGGTTCGGCCCGTACCGGACGGTGTCGTTCGACGGCTGCAGCTCGATCAAAGTGCCCGACAGCGAGCGCAACCGCGGCCGGCTGGGGCGGTGCGCGCACGGCGGCTATCCCCAGGTCGAACTGATGACGCTGGTCGAGACCGGCACCCGGGCCGTGATCGGAGCGGTCTTCGGCCCCACCCGGGAAGGCGAAACCTCGTACGCCACCAGGCTGTTGCACCATCTGGGACCCAAGATGCTGGTGCTGTGGGACCGGGGCTTCGACGGCAACGACTTCCTCGCCGCCGTGCACTCCACCGGCGCGCAGGTCCTGGGCCGCATCAACCAGCGCCGCCGCCCACCGGTCCTGAAGGCGCTCGCCGACTCCTCCTACCTCTCGGTCATCGGCGACGTCCAGGTACGCATCATCGAGGCCCGGGTAAGCGTCCGCTGCACGGACGGCAGCACCTTCGAGGGCGCCTACCGTCTGATGACCACGCTCCTGGACACACGCCGCTACCCCGCTCACCGCCTCGTGCACCTCTATCACGAACGCTGGGGTGCGACACGAAGTCGCACGAGTTTGAGTGAATTACCTGAAGGAGGCCGACAGTTGATGTCGACAGCGTAGTTCCGGGCCAGTGCTCAAGGCCCGTCCCCACTCCGACATGCGTCGCTGGCAACGGCGGGGTGTGAAGCTCGGAGGAGAAGCCCAGGGACTCTCGTTCCATCCGGGAGTTACAGGCAAGGGGAAGACGGGACGGGTGAACGCAAGTGAACCCCTGATGATGCTTCGTAATCGTGACCCCCGCCGATGGGTTGTTCCAGCGGAGTGCAGGACTGGCCGTTGAGAAGCGGCAGGCGCCGGCTGAATCCCCATCGTCAGCCGGGAGAGCATCGCCGCCCCGGAGTTCAGGGGGCACCCACCCCGGTCGTGTCTCACTCGTGCGGAACGTGGAAACCCCGTTGGGGTCCGGTGCCGAAAGGCGCCGGTCAGCCGACCGTAAGGAAGGTCCAACTCCCCAGCGGGAACAGGATGGCCCAAGAAGCGAACGCCGGTGGCCGAAAGGCAACGGGAAGCCGCGGCGGATGATCAGCACCTCCGCTGGTCGCCGCGGACAACCGGCCGGATACGGGCACTGCCCGGACCCGAAAGGGTGCTGACGTGGGCCAGGTGGGCCTGTGAGGAATCGATGACCATCAGCACCAAAACCGAAGGGCAAGTTGGACACCATGACGATACGAACAGTCGAGGCGCGAGCCGCTTCGGGTGCCGACGGCGTGGTGAACGGACCGGAGGGCGACTCCACTGATTGGCAGTCGATCGACTGGCAGCGCACGGAGGAGGAAGTACGGCGGCTGAGGCAGCGGATCTTCACGGCGTCACAGGCAGGGGACCTCAAAAGGGTCCGCAATCTCCAGAAATTGATGCTTCGCTCCCGTTCCAACACGCTGGTGAGCATGCGGCGGGTGACGGAGGTCAACGCTGGCCGCAAGACGGCAGGTGTCGATGGGCGGGTTGTCCTGCTGCCCCAGGGGAAGGCCGAGCTGGCCGACTGGATGCAGCACCGGGCGGCCCCCTGGAAGCCCCGGCCCGTCAGGCGGGTGTTCATCGACAACGCCGATGGCCGCCAGCGCGGCCTGGGCATCCCCGTGATCATCGACCGGTGTCTTCAAGCCGTGTCACTGAACGCGTTGGAGCCTGAGTGGGAGGCACGGTTCGAGCCGAGATCCTATGGATTTCGGCCCGGCCGAGGCTGCCACGACACGATCGGAGCGATCTTTCTGGCCGCCAAGGGCAAGGACCCGAAGCGGCAGTGGATTCTTGACGCGGACCTGGCAGCGGCGTTCGACCGGATCGACCATAATCGTCTACTGGCCGCCATCGGACAGTTCCCCGCCAGGGGACTGGTCGAGCAGTGGCTCAAGGCAGGAGTGATCGATCGCGGCTGCTTTGCCCCGACCGAGGAGGGGGTCCCGCAAGGCGGGATCATCTCCCCCGCGCTGATGAACGTGGCCTTGCACGGAATAAAAGAGGCCGCCGGAGTCCGCTACCGACCCACCGGTCCGCGTGCCGGTGAACTGGCAGTGGGCTCACCGGCCTTGATCAGGTACGCCGACGACCTGGTGGTGCTCTGTCACAGTCATGAGGAAGCCCAACAGGTCAAGGAACGGCTCGCCGTATGGCCGGCGCCCAGGGGGCTGGCCTTCAACGAGGACAAAACGCGCATCGCGCACCTCGACGAAGGCTGTGACTTCCTGGGGTTCACCGTCCGCCGCTTCAACGGCAAGCTGCTGATCAAGCCGAGCAAGACAGCCGTGCGACGAATCCGGGCACGGCTCACCGCCGAAGTGCTGGCCCTTCGGGGACAGAACGCGGCAGCGGTGATCACCAAGCTCAACCCGATCATCCGGGGTTGGGCTGCCTACTATCGGGGCGTGGTCTCCAGCAAGGTGTTCACCTCGCTGGACAACCACGTGTGGAAGCTGGTCTACAAGTGGGCCAGGCACACGCACCCGAACAAGCCGAGGGGCTGGGTGACAGCCCGGTACTTCGGCCGGTTCAACACCTCCAGGCAGGACCGGTGGGTATTCGGCGACCGGGAGACCGGCCGCTATCTCGCCAAGTTCGCCTGGACAAAGATCGTCAGGCATCAGCTGGTCATCAAAGGGGCGTCCGTGGACGACCCGGCGCTGACCGAGTACCGGGCCTCGCGGCGACGCAGGAACAAGCCCCCGCTGAGCCCGCCCTGGTTGCACCTGCTTCAGGGGCAGCACGGGCAGTGCCCTCTCTGCGGAAGCCTTCTCCTGCATGCCGACCGGGAGCCGCAAAGCCCCCAGGAATGGGAGCAGTGGCTACGGGCGACCCGGACGGCGGTGCGCGGCAACGCGCTCACCCTCATCCCGGACGCAGGTCAGCCGGACGATCGTGTCGCCTTCCGACTGATTCACGTCCACTGCCACCGCTGGCGCGGTAGCCGTGGACCGGCAAATCTGGCTGCCCGTGGGCCTTCAGGGCCTGCTTGAGCCGGATACGGTCAACGCCGCCCGTCCGGTTCTGAGGGGGGTACGGCGCAGCAATGCGCCGCACCTACCCGACAACACGAGAGCGCCTACTACGCCCTGCGCCACACCGTCCTGCACGGACGTGTCCTGCGCTCACACGACCCGGTCGGCGTCGAACAGGAAATGTGGGCCCTGCTCACCCTCTACCAGCTCCTGCGCCGCACCACGGTCGAGGCAGCGGAGTCCCAGCCGGGCACCGATCCCGACCGCTGCAACTTCACCATCGCCCTCCAAACCGCCCGCGACCTGCTGGTATGTGCGCAAGGAGTCTTCGAGCAGGGCATCGGAGAGATCGGCCGCCGAGTTCTGTCGACGCTGTCGCCCGCACGGCGAAGCCGCGTCAGCACCCGCAAGGTGAAGTCACCTATCTCCCGCTATGCGGAGAGGAAATTGGACGGCCGACCCGACGGCAGCAAGGTCGTGACCTCGACGACGATCACTCTCCTGCCACCCCCCACTGCCGCAGCCCGCACTGCCCGCGACGACCGACCGGGAGAACACCGGCAATCGCATGGCACGTGTCCTGACCATCCTGCAGGCGGAGCCCGAACGGCTATGGCGCTCAAGGGAGATCGCCGTGCTCCTCGGCGACGTCACCCTCGTCGCCACCTATCGCCAACTTGCCCGCTGGACCGAGAGAGGAAAGATCAAGAGAGTCCGCACGGGCCGCTACGCGGCCATCACACAGACCCCGAACCCCTTGCGTGACCTGCGAAAACGCCAACTACCCGGCCTTGGAAGTTTCCCCATGATCTTGGACACGTGATGGTTACGCCGCGAGGGCGTGTTGCTGGCGCTGCCTGGTCTCGGCCGGGGTGAGGTAGCCGAAGGTCTTGTGCTTGCGTAGGCGGCGGCGGTTGTAGAAGGTCTCGATGAAGTTGAAGACCTCGGCGCGGGCGGTGGCCCCGGTCGGGCCAGGTGCGGGTTCCGATCTCCTCCTTGAGCAGGGCCCAGAAGCTCTCCGCGGCGGCATTGTCGAAACAAGATCCGGTGCGCCCGCAGCTCTGGCGAAGCCCCAACTCACGTATTCTGTCGCGGAATTGGGCCGAGGTGTACTCGCTGCCGCGATCGCTGTGGATCACACAGTCGGGCTCCAGTCCGCTGCGGCCGTGGGCCATGTCGAGAGCGTCGATGACGAGTTCGGCGCGGTGGTGGTCGGCCATGGCATAGCCGACGACCTCACGGGTGGCCAGGTCCAGCCAGCAGGCGAGGTAGAGCCAGCCCTCGGCGGTCGGCAGGTAAGTGATGTCGCCGACCAGCTTGATGCCTGGACGCTCGGCGTGGAAGTCGCGGCCGATGAGGTCCGGGGCCGGCTTCGCCTTCTTGTCCGGCCGGGTCAGCGAGCGGTGCTTGCGCCGGGTGGCGCCGCGGATGTCGCGTTGGCGCATGATGCGGGCGATGCGCTTGCGGTTCACCCGCTGCCCCAGGCGCCGCAGTCCGGCGTGGATGCGCGGGACGCCATAGGTCTTCCGGGAGGCGATGTGCAGCACGGTGATCTCGTGCGCGAGCGCGTCGTCGGCCGCCTGGCGCTTTGGACGGGCGGCCTCGCCGTCGCGCCAGGCGTAGTAGTAGGAGGAGCGGGCCACGTGCAGCGCCCGGCACAGCAGAACGATCGGGTAGTTCGCCTTCTCCGCGTGGATGAACCGGCACAACTCGCTCACCGGTCGTTCTCCTTCACGAAGAAGGCGGTCGCTTTTTCAGGATCTCGATCGTCTGCTGCTGTTCGCGGCTCTCCTTGCGCAGCCGCTTGAGCTCCTCGCGCTCGGCGCTGGTCAGCTCGCCGGGGGTGCCCTCTCCCCGGTCTGCCTTGGCCTTGCGGTACCAGCCGCGCAGGGACTCGGAGCTGATGCCGAGTTCCCGGGCAACGGCGGTGACCGTCTTGCCCGAGGAGTCGACGAGCGCGATCGCGTCCCGCTTGAACTCCTCGGTGCACCGCTTCGTGTACTTGCTTCCCACCTGGTGCTACTTCCTCTGGAACCTCAGGTCCCAGTCTCCAGGTGTCCACGATCAAGGAGAAGCTTCACAAGCTCGCTGCCCCCGCCTTCTCCGCTTCCCGTGCGAACTCGGCGGCCCGGTCTACCTGATGGGCCACATGGTTCAGGTACGGAAGAGCGAAACCGATCTGCATGATCACATCCTTGTCGAGGGTTGCTGCAGGAGACGGGGCCGCTGGCATCGAGTCGGCCAGAGGCAGGAGCAATCAACTGCCCACGCGGGGCGGAGTGGACGTTCTGTGAACACGCCTGGCGTGCGACGCGTACAGACGAGGTGCGATGACCGGCATCAGCAGGCGTGCTGGGAGGGGTGCGTGGGCCAGCACCGCCTTGACGACATCGGGGTCGCCCTCGTACATCACCATGCCGAAGGTCAGAGGAAGCGTCTTCCTCGGACTCTTCTCCAAGCCGTGCTCCCCCATCCGCGCCCATTCCGCGGCGGTGACGTACCGCTCGGCCAAGGGAAGGATCTCCTCCTCCTCCAGAGCCATGTGCTCGACGAGGACCGTCAGCAGCCGTTCCAGCACCTCGGCCAGTTCTTCACCGCCGCGGCCCGTGGCCCGCCACCCGGACAGCAGTGCCACCACCTCCGCGTGGGCGCGCTCGATCGCGTGGTGTTGCTCCTCCATGGTGGGCACGATGGCCGCGGCATCCTCGCCTCCGCGCTCAAGAAGCAGCGGCCACAGCACCTCGTCCTCACCCTCGTGGTGCAGATGAAGGACGAGGCACAGCAGTTCGACATGTGCGCCGACGACCTCAGCCCGCTTCATGTCCCCGGGGGGCACCGCCCGGACCACATCGGGAAGCAGCCGGAACTCGCGGCGCATCATTGTGTGCGCCATATACATGTCACGCACATCCGCCATCGGTTCGCTGAATACGGACCCCACTGTGCATTCTCCCTCGCTCTGGTCCACACCATGCCGCGAGTCGGGACATCGGAACGGATGCCGCCAACTCGCCCGCGCAGTCACCCTTACACGTAAGTGCCTACGCAAGCAAATAGCCAGTCAGGGCGGAATCGTATGATGTGGGGCAGCGGTCAGTTCTACCCAGCGGACAGTCGTCTGCATGGCGTACAGTTGACAACTTTTTCCCAGCCCAGCACTCCGCCGTTCGTTTCCTGGTGTCGGCGTACGGGCTTCTCTCCCCAGCTGCGTACAGATGAACGTCCCCAGCTGTTGAGGCCCGCTTCTGATCCTGGTGGGCCATGCTGATCCCATGACAGCTAAGGGGTGGGGCATAGCGGTCGTGGCCTGGAGCGTGATCGCTGTGCTGTTCATGGGGACGACTGTGTGAAGTTCCCCCCGCGAACTGGACAGCGGGTGTTTACGCGGCCGGGACGAGGTTCTGCCTGAGCAAGGATCTCGTTTCGAGCGGGGTCACGTACCCGTAGTCGGGGTGCCGACGGAGCCGGCTGCGGTTGTACTCGACCTCGACGTAGCGGAAAACGTCGGCCCGGGCGGCTTCGCGGGTTGCCCAGACGGTGGTTCCGATCTCCGCTTTCAGGATGGCGAACCAGCTTTCCGCGGCGGCATTATCGTAACAAGAGCCGACACGCCCCATCGACTGCCTCATGCGCAACTTGCGTATTTCGCTGCGGAATTCGTCACTCGTGTACTCGCTGCCGCGATCCGTATGCATGACGCAACCCTGCTCCAGGCCGCCACGCCCGGCCGCCATCCGCAAGGCGGCGACCGGCAGCTCGGCGCGGTGGTGGTCGGCCACCGCCCAGCCGGCCACCTCCCGCGTCGCGAGATCGATACAGGTCGCCAGATACAACTTCCCTTCCAGCCTGCCGAGTTCGGTCATGTCGCCGACGAGCCGCATCCCGGGCCGGGGCGCGGTGAAGTCCCGGCCGATCAGGTCGGCGGCAAACACCGCCCGCTTCGCCTGCCGGGTCAGACCCCGCCGCCGGCGGAGGGTGATCCCGACGATCCGGTGCTTGCGCATCAGCCGCTCGATCTTCTTGGAGTTCACCACCCGCCCGGCCCGCCGCAGGGCGGCGTGGATCCGCGGCGCCCCGTAGACACCGCGAGATCCGGCGTGAAGCACCCGGATCTCGCCCACCAGCACCTCCTCGGCCCGCTCCCGCACCGTCCGGGCCGGCCGTGACGCCCTGTGCGCGTAGTAGGTGGAACGCGGCACTCCCAGCACACGGCACAGAAACGCAACGCTGTGACCTGCAGGATTACCCTCCGATGCCTTCTCCGCATCGATGAAACGACACCGTGCCACGGTGTCTACCTCATCTTGTCCTGAACGAAGAAGGCGGTCGCTTTTCCCAGAACCTCGATCGTGGCCTCCTGCTCGCGAACCTTCCGCCGCAGCCGGACCAACTCCTCACGCTCCGCAGTGGTCAAAGCCCCAGCGGGTCCCTCACCGCGGTCGACCTTCGCCTGCTTCACCCACCCGCGCAGCCCTTCCGGACTCACGCCCAGATCCCTCGCGACCTCGGTGACCGTCTTCTCCGAGGACAACGCCAAGGCGACCGCGTCCCGCTTGAACTCGGCCGTGTACCGCTTACTCATGTTGCTCTTGCTCACTACCTGTGACTGCTTCCTCCGGGACCATCCGTCCCAGTATCAAGCTGTCCGGCCAGCAGGGGGAACCTCAAAGCCGGCGTCACCCAGTCCATGGGCGCGGTCGGTTCCAGCGCGGACAACGCGCTCGCCGAGTCCTTCAATGCGACCTGCAAACGGGAGACCCTCCAAGGCCGGCGGGCCTGGGACACCGAGCGCGAGGCACACCTGGACCTTTTCCGCTGGCTGCACCGCTACAACACCGTCCGACGCCATTCCCGCCTCGGACATCGCAGCCCGATCGCCTACGAGCGAGCACTCGCAACAACATCAACTACGCTGGCCGAAGCCGCATAACCCGTGTTCAAGATCAGGGGTCAAGGCCCGTTTCGTGGTGTCTGATACCGAGAGGTTCTCCGCCCGGTTACAGCTGGGTCTGTCCACCGTTGACCTCGTAAACGGAGCCGGTGACGAAGGAAGCCTCGTCCGACAGGAGGAACGCGGCGACCGCTGCGACCTCGTCCGTGGTGCCGCTTCGCTTCATTGCAGTCTTGTCGGCGATGGCCTTGCGTACCTCCGGGGGCAGGTTCCTCGCGGAGGGGGCGTCGATGGGGCCGGGGGCTACCGCGTTGATCCGGATGCCTCGCTCGGCGTATTCGACAGCGGCGGAGCGGGTCAGACCGATGATCCCGTGTTTGGAGGCGGCGTAGGCGGGGCGTCCGGCGTGGGCCATGACTCCGGCAGTGGAGGCCATGTTGAGGATGACGCCGCCGCCGCTCTCGACGAAGTACGCGATCTCGGCCTTCATGCAGTAGAAGGTGCCGGTGAGGTTGGTTCCTACGACGTCGAGCCAGTCCTGGGGGTCGACGTCGTGCGTGTCGGTCAGCGCGGGGGTGATGCCGGCGTTGTTGAAGGCGAAGTGCAGGTGGCCGTAGGTGCTCACGGCGAATTCGACAATGCTCTGGGCGGCCTGGAAGGCGGAGATGTCGGTTGTGAACGCGGAAGCCTGCCCACCGGCAGCGACGATCTCCCTGGCGACGCGTTCGGCGCCGACGCTGTCGCGGTCGGCCGCGATGATCTTCGCGCCGGCGCGTGCCAGCTGCTTGGCCGCGGCCTCCCCCAGGCCGGAACCGGCCCCCGTGATGATTCCTACCTTGTCATTGAAAGTCATGATCTGATCCTTGATGCAGATGTGCCGGGTGCGTCAGTGAGTCGGGGCCAGGGCGGTGAAAACCGCCCCTGTGGGATCGAGGAGGACCGTGATGTCGCCGTGCCCGATTGCGGTAGGCGGCATCAGCACCGTGGCACCGAGCCGGACGGCGGCGTCGGCTGTCTGCTGAGCGTCGGCCACGGTGAAGTAGGCATCCCAGTAGGGCGGGATCTCGGCCGGCATAGCCGGGGGCCTCGGCAGCAGTACCGAGATGCTCCGGCCGCCCAGCCGCCAGTCCCGGCGGTTCAGCGGGCCGTAGGGCTCGCCCAGAGTCCAGCCGAAGACTTCCCCGTAGAACGCCGCCGACTGCTCAACGTCGTCGGTGATCAGCTCGCCGCCGTGGAAGGCGCCGGGCTCACCCGCTGCACCGCAGCCCTGGTGCTCCCCCGCTTCCCACAGGCCGAACCGGGTGCCTGCGTGGTCGGCCACGACCACCGACCGCCCCGCCGTGCCCAGCCCGTGCGGGTGGACCAGCACCTTCCCGCCGGCGGCAAGAACCCTTTCGACGCTCTCTCTGGCGTCGGCCACGGTGACGAACGTGGTCCAGCCACCTCGCTCGGCACCCGGCGCAGCGGTCACGGCCGCTGCAGGACGTCCGCCCAGCAGTGCCATCCGTGATTGCGGCTGCCCGCCAAACCCTTCAGCGAAAGCCCAGCCGAACAGCTTCCCGTAGAAGCGAGTACTCGCTTCGATGTCGGGCGTGTTCAGCTCGACCCACGCCACTGTGCCGACCTGGTGGAAGTCGACGTCCATCGTTCTCTCCTCTCGGCAGCCCCCGCCTGTCAACAGTAAGCATGAATGTCACTCGATGACAAGTTCATCATTGAGTGACGTTTTCTGGACGGTCGAGGCGCAGATCTCCGAGCCCCCGGCGGCTTGGAGATCCTCCGGGAGAGGCACGTGCGGCATAGGCGGCATGCGTCATGCCATCGATTGACGAAGATGACATCCACTGACAGTTATGATGCGGAGATGGCAGCCATAGATGCGAAGACAGAACGCGGTGGGGTGCGCGAGGTTGCCCGTCGCGCGGTCCGCGCCGAGATCGCGGCTAAGAGGCCGCGCGGATAGGCGTGCGGTCATGATCGGCGGTTCGGGCGTTCGTCCCAGCGGTGAGTTGTCCAGGCCCGCCGGATCAGGCTGCGTATGGTGATGATCGTGTCGGCAAGGTCGAAGAAGGCGTCGATGACAATGGCGCGCCGCTCGTAGCAGCGGGCGAGCCGGGAGAAGGCGTTCTGCCAGGCGTGGGTGCGTTCGACGTGCCAACGCCTGCTGGCCTGGATAGGCGCCTTCTCGCCTTTGTGGGAGATGCGGCCGTGGAGGCCGCGTTCGTTGAGCAGCGCGCGGGTCTTGTCCGAGTCGTAGCCGGCGTCCAGGTGCACGGTGATGCCGTCGGGTAACGGTCCCAGGTCGTCCAGGTGGTCCAGGGTCGGTGCGAGCAGGGGGGAGTCGTGGCGGTTGGCGCCGGCCAGGACACGGCCCAGCGGAATGCCGTATCCATCTGTCATGCCTGAGCGTTTCAGGCCCTGTTTGCCACGGTCGACCGGTGAGCGCCCGGCGACCTCGCCGCCTCCGGGAGCCTTGGTGATGGAGCCGTCCACGGCGATCTGGTCGAGGACGAGGCCGACGATCCGGTCGTAGGACTCCAGCGCGATCTGCTTGAGCCGGACGAAGAGGCCCTGCCGTATCCACTCGTCACGGCGGTTGCGGATCGTGGTGGCCGAGCACGTTGTGTCGGCGATCGCCTCGTAAGAACAGCCGAAGCGCAGCAGTTGCAGCATCTTGTCGAAGATGATCCGGTCGCTGATGCGTTGGCGGTGGCAGCCGAGCGGATGGTCCGGGTGGTACTCCGGCCGCTCGGGCAGCAGGGCCGCGAATTGGTCCCAGAGCGGTTCGGTGAGCCATGATGGCAGCGCGGGCACAGGCCTCCTCAGTGATCACAGAGCGTCGCAACTCCATGATCACCAAGGCCTGTGCCCGTTCTGTTGCCGGGGTCCCCCACCGCGCCTATCTGCGCGACCTCTTAGTCACGACACTCTCCGCCTAATCCCAACATCGCAGGCCAGCAAGCCAGTCAACTAGAGATCGAGACGTCTGCCGAAGGAACCATTACAGGTCAACACCCATACCAGATGTCGATCTTGTGTTGTCTCTGCACTTCAAACGCTGCAGCTCAGAGCTTGATCGATATCAACTAGACGGAAGACGGACACTCGTCCATTCCTCAACGGATACGCCCACCTGCTCATCCGTCTCAACCACCGGCACGATCAAAGGACCCCTCCGGGGGTCACTGCCATCCCGGAGCAGTCCGCCCGGACGGCCTCGTGCAACACCTCGGCATGAACACGGCACAACCATCCGTGCCGCTTGAGGGTCACATCAAGTGTGAGCAAACCGCTCTCCGAGGCACAAGGGGGAAATGTGAGAATCACGCGCAATATCGCAGCTGCCGGGGCGTTGACCGCACTGGCAGTGGGCGCCACGACCGCGCTCAGCACGACCGCCTCCGCCGCACCCAACGTCACACCGCGCACCGTCTGCGGCAGCGCCTACAAAACCGTCAACTCGGTGCCCGTCGGCTCGCTGGGCACCGTCTACCTGACGTACAACTCCACAAACGGCAAGAACTGCGTCGCGACCATCCGCAACAACCCGGGCACCGCCAAGAACATGTCCACATACATCTACGTCCCCGCCACCGACGAGTGGGCCGGCGACTACGGGAACTTCACGTCGTACGCAGGACCGGCCTACGTCTACGGCAGGGGCTACTGCGTGAGCTGGGGCGGCAACATCGACAACGTGTACGTGTCGGTGGAGAACTCCAACTGCGCCGCCCTGAGGGAACACCGAGTCACCGAAATCCGCTGATCCGGTACAGCATCCGGCCGCGAGCCCCGCGCCGCCGCCCCCCGCAGGCCGAACCGGCGGGACCCTGCCGCTGACGACTGCCGGGAAGGCAGCCATGAGCCGCAGGCGGCGCGGGACCTCGTCGTGAGCCGGCCGACCAGCCGCCAGGCCTGCCACGGCAGAACCCGGGAGACCGCAGCCAGTTGCTGCCCACCCCGGCCACCCCCACCTGCTGGTCAGCCAGAAGAGCGCGGTCGACCCCGACCACCCGGCCGTCAGCATCGGCACCCTGAGCGGAGGCCTTCCCCGCGGGCTGACACTGAGCGGCCTGAGACAGGACGGCATCCTCAACGAAGCAGCGGACAGCGCCGACCCGCTCAGGCTGATGCGGCTGTTCGGCATCACCGAGCAGGCCGCCATGCGCTACGTCACCGCCGCCCACCCCGAACGAACCGCCAAGCTGCCCAGGTAGCCTGCCTGGTTCAGCCCTGGAGGGTGGCGAGCCAGTCGGTCAGCAGGCGGTTGACCTCGTCGGGGCGCTCCTGCTGGATCCAGTGGCCGCAGGCGTCCAGGAGGTGGGAGGCCGACAGGCCGGGGAGGGTGGTGGGGTAGGCGTCGATGGCGTCGGACATCCAGGTGGTGGAGGCGTCCAGGGCGCCGCCGATGAACAGGGACGGCTGCTTGATCGGGGCTCCGCGGTGCGGGGCGAGTTCTTCCCAGTCGCGGTCCATGTTGCGGTAGCGGTTGAGAGCGCCGGTCAGGCCGGTGCGCTCGAACTCCCCGGCGTAGACGTCGAGGTCGTCCTTGCTCAGCCAGGCCGGGAGGACCCCCGTGGGGAAGCGGTCGCGCAGTCGGCCGCCGGCGCGGGCAACGAAGTGGGGGTCTGGCTCGCCCTGGGCGGGCATGGTGTCGGCGGACAGGGCCGCGTAGAAGCCCGCGAGCCAGCCCCGGACGTCGGGCTCGATCTCCGCCTCGGCGCGGCCGGGCTTCTGGAAGTAGGAGACGTAGAGCTCCTGCTCGGGGCCGCCGATCCGGCCGAAGATGTCGGTCGGGCGCGGGCCGCCGGGCGGTGCGTAGGGGACGCTCAGCAGGCCGACGGCACGGAAGACCTCGGGGCGGAGCAGGGCCGAGGCGGAGGCAATGTTGGCGCCCCAGTCATGGCCGACCACCACCGCGCTCTCCTCTCCGAGGGCACGCACGACGGCAACGTTGTCCTCCACCAGGTCGAGCATCCGGTAGGCCTCGGTCGCCTCCGGCTTGGAGGAACGGCCGTAGCCGCGCACGTCGATCGCCACCGCCCGGTAGTCGGCCGCAGCGAGGGCCGGGAGCTGGCGGCGCCAGGAGTACCAGGACTCGGGGAAGCCGTGGACGAGCAAAACCAGCGGGCCGGTGCCCTGCTCGACCAGGTGCAGGCGCCCGGCCGGGGCCTCGACGGTGCGGTGGCGGAGCTCGGCGGTCGGCTCGGGCTGCATGGGCTTCTCCTCGATTCGCGGGCGGACGCGGCTGCCCATCGATCATGCGGCACGGCACCCGCCCGACGCGATCAGCCTTGCCCTTCTGGCAAACTCGCAGGACAGAGCGGTGGAGCGGCACGGAAAGAAGGAGCGGGAAAGGTGGCAGTCGAAGACGTGGACGGCACGCTGGCCGCGATGGGGCCCCGGTTGCGGGCCGCGCGCGAGCACCGCAGTGCGACGCTCGCCGGTGTCAGCTGCGCGACCGGCATCTCGACCAGCACGCTGTCCCGGATCGAGACCGGCCGGCGCAAGCCCACCCTGGAGGTGCTGCTGCAGCTGTCGAAGGAGTACGGCGTCTCCCTGGACGAACTGGCCGGCACCGCGCCCGCCCCCGCGGCCGAGCCGCGCGCTACGGCGCCGCTGAGCTTCGGGGATGACAAGGCGGTGCTGCCGTTGACCCGGTACGTCGGCGGCCTGCACGCCCACAAGCACGTCCTGCCCGCTGTCGAGGGTCGGCCCGCACGGCCGCGGCAGGTCTCCCACGAGGGCTACGAGTGGCTGTGCGTCCTGTACGGGCGGCTGTGGCTCGCGCTCGGCGACCAAGACCTCGTCCTGACTGCCGGGGACGTTGCCGAGTTCGACACCCGCACCCCGCATGGGGTGGTGAACGCCGGCTCCGGCGGGCCTGTTGAGTACCTGATTATGTTCGGGCCCCAGGGCGAGCGCCTACGGCTGCGCACCCCTCCGGCCGTTGGCCGCGGGGACCGCCAGCCGAATCGCGCCCAGGCCGGCCGCGAAGCGCAGCCGTAGGCTCCGAAACCCGTTCCGGCAAGACAGCGAAACCGCGACTTGCGCGCAGGTTCGCGGCCAAGGGCTGCCCAGATTCCTGAAACTCGCGCGCTACCGGCCGGACGGCTCAGAAGATCCGTCGCCGGGAGCAGGGCCACGAGTACGCCGCCGCGCAGCTCGTGGCGCTCGGAGCTCCGCGGCTGCGGCCCGGCTGCGACCCCGCCGTGCGGCTGCGTCACGCCCTGGTCGCGGTCGGCGCCCGCAACCTCCGGCACCGCAGCGCGCACCGCTACGTGTTCCGGCTCGGTCGAACCCGCCAGGAGCGGGAAGAGAGCGAACTCGGACTCACCGCCCTGCGGCCGTACCCCGAGCAGCCCGACCCCGAACCGGAGATGTGGGCGCAGTGCTGTCCCCACGGCATGTCGTTGGGGCCGCCGCGGACCGAGCCGCCCAGCGCCTCCACCCGGCCGAGCGTCTCGTCGACGTCGTCGACACCGATGCTGAGCAGGATCCGCGACGCCGCCCCAGTCCCCGGGTTCTCCTTGGCCACCAGCCCGAAGTCGGTGTCGCCGATGCGCAAGCCGAGGTAGAAGGCCGGGCCTTCCGCCGGTGCCCGGAAGATCTCCTCAGCGCCGAACAATTTCGTATAAAAGCCGAGCAGAACGTCCTGGTCGGCAGTCCCAGCTGGACGGTCTCAGCGGGCATGCGCCGGTGCAGGAGCAGGACCTCGATCAGCACTCGGGTGCCCGCCGCGTCGCCGTGTGCCTGCCGGGCAGCGGACCAGAAGGCTTCGTGGGCTTCGGTGAAGGCACCGCTCTGCCGGACAGCGGCCAGAGCAGTTGATCCGGCCATCGCCCCGGGTTTGACCAGGAGAATTTCCAGGTAGTGGTCGAGTTCGTCACGGTAGTCGTGGCGTTTGGTCAGCCGCGGATGGAGGGCCACGACCTCCCGCCGGTCGAAGACCAGCAGTTCGTTGCCCCGCAGCAGCAGCACGCGCACGCTCTGGCCGATGAAGCGGGCCGGTACCGAGTAATGGCACTGGCGGACTGTGATCCGGCTGGTCCGGTCGGCCTTCGGTGTCAGGGTGATCCCGCATTCGAATGCCTCGAACGGCAGGGGTGCCAACGTCTCAGACTCGGCAGCGAAGTTGAAGCCGACCGTGGTGAGCCTGCCGTGCAGGATTCGGTTGTCCTCGGCGGCATCGATCTCGGCGATCCTCTCGTTCAGCTCCTCCAGCGAGTCCACCTCGGGGACGGGCACCAGGTGCGTGCGCCGGTACCGGCCGCTTCGTGCTCAACGCCGCCCTTTTCATGGGCGCCTTCCTGGCCGGGGATGCAGTAGAACGCGTCGAATCCGTAATGCGCCCGGAAAGCCACCCACCGTTCTGACTCCACCCGGCTGCGGCCGGTGCAGACCCGGTTGACGGCCGGTTTGAGGTTGTCGTAACGGATGTGCCGTGTTGGCCAGGGCCCCGGCGTGTGCCCGGCTCGTCCCGGGTTGGAGTGGTTGATCGCGGCAGCGGGCCCCGGAAGCAGGTGAACACGGCACCTGTGGATCATGGAGTTCTCTACGCTTCAAGATCCACGAAGGTGCCGTGTTCGTCCCTCCATCATCTCCTGTCGCTGTTCCCGCGCCTCACGCACCCCGCCTGGAGGCCCTCGGTGACGCTGCCGCTCAGGGGCAAGTCCGTTGTCTGGTCGCCGAGTTCGAGTCGGTCACCGACCCGCGAGGGGCTTGCGGAGTGCGTTACCGGCTCTCCTCGCTGCTGGCCCTGGTGGTGTGCGCGATGACGGCGGCGGGCCACGACTCGATCACCGCGGCGGCGGAGTGGTGCCGTCGTGCGACGCCGCATGAGCTCGCCGCCTTCGGCCTGCCCTGTCACCCGTTGCTGGGCCGCTACCGAGTCCCGAGCGAGAAGACCCTGCGCAGCGTCCTGGGGCGTCTGGATCCCGGCGAGATCAGCGCGGCCGGCTACGACTACCTCCGGCCCCTGCTGTCCACGCAGCCCCGTCAGCCGGATCCGGTGATGCCCGACGGGGGAACCGAGCGCGAACAGCGCCGGGCCCATCGCACGGCCACCCGCGCCGAGCCCGTGCGGTCCAGGCGGCGGGCGATCGCGCGCAGACTGTTGAGTACGAAGCGGCGTCGAAGTCGTATTCCGTGAAGAGGCGTTGGTGGATCCGCCGAGCGGTGTGCCTCTGCTTGCGCGGCGCGCTCAGGTCCTCCAGCAGCATCGCGTCGATCCAGTCCTTGGCCGGGTCCAGGACCGTCCCCCGGGGTCTGGGCACCTTCCGCGGCGGCGGCACTGCCGAACTCAGCGCCTGCCGGACCGTCCGGCGGTGAACGCCGTACTTCTCCGCGAGCACACGCTGGGACAGATCCGGATCAAGACACTTGTCCCAACGGATATTCGCGAACAGCTCAACACGCGACGAAACCACCCCGGCCTCCCGACATGACCGTGACCAACTACCACGTCCCGACATGACCGTGATCGACGGGAGACACCCTGACGTGAACAGGCGGACGGCCCAGCGCATTCACTCCAACGTGGGCACGTCGACGCCTCATTGCCGGCCGCGCGTTGTTTCAGAAGTGAGTGGAAATCCCGAAGGTCTCGCGGAGCCGAGCCATGTCATGACGGTCGCGGTCGGCCGGCTCGTAACCCTGATGGAAGTAGGCCTGCTGTTCGGCTGACAGACACGCAACTACCAAGCCCCCGATCGTGCCGGTCACAAAGCACGAGGCCGGATAGACAAATGGATGTTCCGCATCGGTTGATGCCTGCACCGCCGAACCGTCCGGCGCAAAGGCCAGAGGATGAAGATCGATCTCTCGTCCGTCCAAGGCCGTGACTACGAACCGCACGGGCCGCCAGTCCAAGGTCTCTACGAATCCCGCGTCATTCAGGAGCTCGACAACATCGGCTTCGTGATCATCCCGGAACATCAGATCGAGATCACGATGCTCGCGGGTCTGCTCACCGATCAGTGCGTCGATGCCCCACCCGCCACCGATCCAGGCGGCAAGGCCTGCCTGCTGCAGCCGTTCCAGTACGGATAACACATCATCAGCCGTCATCACCCTGGGCACGTTAGTACACCGCAACCGCCCCCAAAGCGAGTGGAGCCAGATCAACTTCTTACGTCAGTGGAGCCACTTTTCGTTGCCAGGGTGGAGCCCACAGAACTGCTTACAGACAGCCTCCCGCTGCGCGAGATTGCTGCCGGCTACCTGGCCGGGCTGGAGTGCGCCGACCTCGGCGACACCTACGGCGTTCCGGCCGGCACGATCAACTACTGGCTGGCCATGACCGGGGTTCCCCTGTGTCCCGGAAGCCGTGGCGTCCCACTGGACTGCAGCGTCCTGGACAGCCTCGTCCGCCGCCGGAAGAACGGCGAGACACTCGCCAAGCTCGGCCCGTCAGGAGACGTACATTCTGGGCAGATCGCCACAGCTCCCGTTCCATAAGTCGTTCCACAAAAGATGTTCCGGAACTCCCGTACGGAGCCGACTTCCGGTACGGTCCGGCCATGGGAACCGACAACCGCCACCCCGCGGGCGGGCTCGAACTCGCCTACGCCCGGGGCTCCACCACCAAACAGAGCCTGGAACGCCAACTCGACGCACTGAACGCCGCGGGCATCCCCGACGGACAGACCTACGTCGACAAGAAGAGCGGCGCCACCGTCGACCGCCCCGGCCTGGCCGACCTGCTCGCCTACGCCCGCCCCGGGGACACCATCGTCGTGTACACCCTCGACAGGCTCGGCCGGAACCTACGCGAAGTCCTCAACCTCGTCCACGACCTGGGCGAGAAGAACATCGGCGTGCGCTCCCTGGCCGACCCGCTGCCGATCAACACCGCCGACGAAGGCATGGGCCGCATCGCCTTCCTCCTGCTGGCCCTCTTCGCCGAGATGGAACGCACCTTCACCGCAGAACGCGCCGCCCACGCCCGCGCCGTCGCCGAAGCCGCCGGCCGCCACATCGGCCGCCCCGTCGCCCACCCCGAAGACAAGATCGAGTACGCACGGCTACTGAAAGCCCGAGGCGAGTCCCTCGGGCAGATCGCCGCGAAGACCAGGATCCCCAAGACCTCGCTGCACCGCTATCTGGCAACCGCCACCGGGGAAACCGAAAGCGACATGCCGGCGTGAGCGTCCGAAAGCAGGATGATCCGGGCCGCGTTCCCGAACTTACCTGGTGGCTGGACGATCCTGAGCTCTGGAAGCTTCTGGAGTTCGAAGGGCAACATGACGCGGATGGCCTGCCCGTCGATCTGAGGTGGAAGGACCGTCAGCAGCTCCTTGAAGACCTGGTCCGCCTTCCTGGACTGGTCGACGTCGACTTCGCACGGTTCTTGCTGACCCAAGAGACACGATGGCATGGACACGCTTGGGGTTTCAGTCACAGCATCGAGATCGCCGCCCTCTTGGTTGCTGAGCACCGCCGCGTCCAGGACATCTGGCTCCTCTGGGAGGCAATCGCCAGAAGCTTCGACACCTGGGGCGGCTTCCAGCCGCACACCCTGCTGTTCGCCGCCGGGACCGCCCGCGCGATCGAGTACGTCGGCGCCTCTGACCACCCGCAGCGGAGCAATCTCCTTGAGCACCTCCACGAGATCCCCGAACCCTCCGAGGAAGCGGTCACCGAACATCTGGCAGGCCGACGCCGCTACTACATCGAGATCCTCAACGAACTCGATACGCCGTAGAAGCACCATCGCCATCCGACTCCCTCAGCTCATGCTGAATGCAGGGGGCTTCGGATATCAGTGCAGACGACTACGGAAATCGACATCGGGCGTCAGATCCACCCCGGCAGTGTCTCAGAACCGCCTCGCACAACTCACCGGTTTTGAGAGGACCTCCGCAAACGACGACCTGCGGATTCACGATCGGCTCCGGGGTGTTCGCAGAACTCTCGCAACTGGTCATTTATGCGAGGGACTGGGCGTGCCTGCCCGCCGCCGAGGTGGAACCGGTGTGAGATCGAATGCGGGCAGTGCCCGCGGTCAGGCTGGGACATTCGCATGAGCGGAGGCAAGGATGCTTGGTGACCCGTTCGGGCTGGCCGAGGTGCTCGCCGCTGCGGAGGACGCGGCACCGGGGGCATCTCTCGCTGTGGTGGCGCGCAATCTACGCGACCGGTTCGACGCGCGGGCGGTGTCGTTCCTGTTCGTCGGCGTCGCTGGCCGGCAGATGGTGCGGGTCGACGAGGGTATCGCCCCGCGGGCCGGCCTCGACGTCGATCAGATCCAGCTGGCCGGCAGCGTCTACGACCAGGTGCTGCGCACCCAGGAGCTGGTGCAGGCCCCCGACGCCGGGTACGGAAAGCGGGTGTTCGCCCCGGTGACCAACCGCGGTGACACCATCGGCGTCCTGGAGTTGTCCCTGCCGCACATCAGCCAGGAGATCCTGGACGAGGTTGGCGAGGCCGCGCACGCGCTGGCGTACATCATCGTCACCGACCGCCGCTTCACCGACCTCTACCGGTGGGGTCAGCGCGCTACCCCTCTCAGCCTGGCCGCCGAGATCCAGCACCAGCTCCTGCCCGACGCGCCCTCCTGCGAAGCCGCACAGTTCGTGCTCGCCGCATGCCTGGTCCCGGCCGACGACGCCGCCGGGGACACCTACGACTACGCCCTCGACCACGACACCCTGCATCTTTCCGTCACCGATGCCATGGGCCACGACGTCGACGCCGCACTCATGGCCACCCTCCTGGTCAACGCCTCGCGCGGCGCTCGTCGCGACGGCGCCAGCCTGACCGAGCACGCCCCAGGAGCGCCACACCTCCGCCAGGGCGATCTCCATCGCCCACAGCGCGGGCTGGATGACGTCGAGTTCGGCGAAGCGGTCCTCGGGACCGTCTCCCAGGAGTTCGATGACGGACCACCCGGTCTCGGCGCGGATCGCGGCGTCGCATGCCTGCATGGCGCGGGCGAAGACCATTTCGCTGTCGAGCAGTTCTCGTCCCATGCCGATCCATTGGGACCCCTGACCGGGGAAGACGAACGCGACCCTGGGGCGCTGTGCGGGATCGGTGTACTCGAAGACGGTCCAGGCCCCAAAGGCCGCCGCGAGCCTTTTACCCGGGGCCAAACCTCCTTCTTCCACAGCTCCACCGCGTGCTCGTCACGCTCCAGTGCTCTGCGGGCGGGAGCCTGCCAGGACCAGCCGTGCCGTTTCAGCAGCCGCCACACCGTCGCCACCGACAGGCTCACTCGCAGCCGACGGCGGATCACCGCCTGGACCCGGACCAGGGTCCAGCGTTCGTCTTCGAAGCCGTGCGTCGCCGGGCCTTTGCCGAGTTCCTCCTCCAGCACGGCGAACTGGGCATCGGTGATGGTCGGTGAGTCCGCCGGACCCGCGGAACGCAGGCCCTCCATGCCGCCCTCGCGCCAGGCACGGCGCCAGCGTTCCACCGACCGCACACTCACTCGCAAGTCCTTGGCGATCACCGAGGTCTTCCCACCCGCCGCGAACCGTTGCCCGGCCTGAAGCCGGATCTCCTCACGAAGCGCCCGACGCTCAGCGGTCGGGCCCCCACCCTCCGAATACCTCACCCCACCGGCATACCGCAGGGATCATGAACCGTCACCACCCGACGACAACACGAAAACCTCAGTAGGTCAGGGTGCGGATCGCGCGGCGGACCGGTGCGGTGACCGCGTATCCGACCGAGAAACGCAGGAGAAGGCCGTTGTCACGCAAGGCGCGGAGATGCGTGAGGAATGCCTTCGCGCTGCCTGCGCTGTCGGTGCGGACCGGGATGTCGGTGCCGTGCCGGTGGGCGTCGGGGATCTGCGCGAGGGCCCGGTCGAGCGCGGTGATGGATCGGCGGCGGCGTTGGCCAGGAAACACAGCAACGGGTGGAACCCGAAGCCGCCTTTGCAGGTGGGTGCGGCCTGGCCCTTCTCGGAGTGGCGGGTGACCGGCGTGGCGTCGAGGTCCAGGACCAGGCCGGGCAGTATGCGTTCGTCGACAGCGGCCAGCAGCCGCCAGGCCGTCGGCGTGGAGGTCACCGGGCCGAACACCTCGCGCTGGTCCCGCAGGACGGCCAGCTCCACGATTGCCTCGCCGCCGTCAGCCCGGTCGCTTCGGTGAGGTCCGCCGGTAAATGTGCTCCGGCGTGCGTGCGGCCCGGCCGACTACGAAGTCCGCAACTGGCACGGCTGGTACCGACACATCACACCGCACCCTGACCAACGCCATTCAGGTGATCGATCGTCTATCGCGCAGCGAGTACAGCTGATTCCGTGTTGATCGAGGCGTGGTTGAGTCGTCTTCGTACGGGCGAGTGCCCAGGCCTGATAGTCGCGGTGCGAACAGTCCCGAACCGGGAATTGATAGGGGGAGAGTGGTGACACAGTGGGCCGTGGAAGCCGTACCTGGCTGTGTAAGCGCGCGATACAACTGCGTGGTCAACTCGCCGGCCTGCTCGTCGGCGTCGAGTTCCCCTCGGGTGGACTTTGGCGGCAGGCACTGGACGGGCTGAAGGCAATGGGGCCCAGCTTGCCGTCCCCGCATAGCGTTTGAACCAGATGGACCGCCATCTCGTGTTCAGATCAGTTGTCACAGACGACCACGATCGCGGCGTCCGCACCCATACCCACGGCGGCCCCCACAACCCTGACTACAGCTGCCGTGACGGCGGCGCGGCGCTTGTTGCCTTCACAAAGCATTATCCTCTAGTTTGCGGCTCTCCTGCGGTTTGCTCGGCCATCGGACATGACACCTTCGGTGTCATGGGGAATGCAACACCTGGAAGGAGATTGTGATTCTCCCAATTCACGGCGAGGCAGCCGAAACCGACCTGACTGTTTATGCATGGATTCTGAATAGTCGTCAACTTGACCTGGGATTGATGCAACAGGACCTGGGGCTGACCATTTCAGACCTGGAGGGCAGTATCGATCGGCTCTGCGCGGTTGGCCTGGTGGTGCGTCCCGACGATGACCCGGCTACTGGGTTTGCGGTGGACCCTGCTGTCGCCATCGCCAAGCTCACAAGCCCGATCGAGGCGCGTTTGCGGGAGGAGGAGCGCCGCATCCTGACGATTCGGGACGCGCTGGACAGGTTCACTCCGCATTATCTGGAAAAGAGCAGTTCCTCCCATGGTCTGGAAATCCTCGGGAACGTGAACGAGGTGCGGGCGGCCCTGAACCGCGAAGCGGCGCGATGCAGCCACGAGATGATTTCGTGTCAGCCCGGCGGGGGTTCGCGCAAGCCGGAGGCCATGTCCGAGGCGATGCAGCGCGATACCACCCTCCTGGAGCGGGGCGTATCCATTCGTACGCTCTACCACCACACTGCCCGGTTCAACGGGCCCAGCCAGGCCTATGTAGCAGTTGCATCGGCGCTGGGGGCGCAGTACCGCACGGTTCACGAGCTTTTCGGGCGTCTTATAATCTTCGACCGAGACGTTGCATTCATTCCTGTGCAGGATCAGTCCTGGGGTGCGGTCATTCTCCGGGAGCCCTCGACGGTGACGTACCTGTGCAACGTCTTCGAAGAGGCCTGGGAGCGGGGTACACCGTTCGTGGACGCGGCAAGCCAGGGTCTTGAACAGGTCTCGCGCGAAATCCACGAAACGATCGTCCGTCTGCTGGCCGAGGGGCACAAGGATGAGACGATTGCGCGTCGCCTGGGCATGTCGCTGCGCACGGCACGACGCCACATCGCCGACATCATGGAGCAGCTGAACGCGACAAGCCGCTTCCAGGCGGGCGTGGCCGCGGCAGCCCACAGACTCGTGAAGGCTCCGGCTGCCAAACAGGGCAACTGCCCCGATGCGGACGCGGCCTCGGTGCTGCCCCGGCCGTTGAGGGAACGCCAGGGCCGGGGCGAGGTTCCGGAAGGCGCCTGAAGCTGACAAGTGCAGACGGACGCCCTGCCCGCCGGTCCGCGCGAGATGGCCCGGGGCGCGGACGGAGGTGTCATTGCGCGGCGTGCCCTGTCGCCGGCGGCGGGTCTCCGACGAAGCTGAAGAGGTAGGCCGACGGCTGGATCACCGGCTGGATCACCCACGAGTAGCCCGGTGGGATGTACAGAACCTCCCTCGAGCGAAGCTGGTAGCTGATGGCGGCCCTGGCCGGAAGTTTTCCCTCCCGGCCGCTGTGTTCGGTGAGGTCTGGCAGCAGCGTCCAGTGTCCGCTTCCCGAGATCTGATGGACCAGGGTGTCACGTGAAGCCCGGGCGACCCGAACGCTCAGCGGGGCCTCTTCGCTGCGGACGGTCTGTACGGGCCTCCCCATGAGTTGAGCGAGACCGCGTGCCAACAGCACCCGATCCGTCTCATCCGCGTGGGAGTCATACGCCGGGTGATCGTGCTCAGGCCACACGACTCCGGGTGCCTGGCCCAGAAAGACCGATGCGAACGCGGCGACCTCCTGACAGTGCAGCGCTGCGTCGCTGGTATCCACCTGACATCCCCTCATCGTTGAAACCCTGCACACAGGACGGCAGGGACGCCGCATCGGTCAGCCCGCAGATCTCCGTAACAGCGCAGTGAGCGCCTCGTGCCCGGGGAGCGTCTGCGGGCCACAGGTCCGTGAGCAGGCACATGCGGGGCTGCGCGCCGTGGATCCACGCCTCGTGACCGAAGAATTGGCCGAAGAACAGACAATTTCCCTTCCCTCCCCTCCCGCGTCTCACCGGCTAGTGTTTCGTGATTCCGTCAGCGTTACTTGATCTTGTGTGACAGGGTCTCTTGGTGTGGAGATCTCCGTGGAACAGGCCGCCGAGTTGCGGGAGTTGGTGAACAGTCGGGACGTTCCTGCGGACATCGCTACGCGCGGCCGGATCGTGCTGTGGTCGAGTGAGGGGCGTCGGCGCAAGGACATTGCGGAGCTGCTCGGGGTGTCGCTGCCGACCGTGGACCGCTGGAAGATCCGCTATGCCGAGCAGGGCCTGGCCGGGCTGGAAGGGGAGCGTCCCGGTGGCGCGCGGGAACAGGTGCCGGCGCGGGTGCGGTCCCGAGTGATCGCGCTGACGCGCATGACGCCGCCGGACGGCACAGGGCTTTCGCACTGGTCCACACGGGAGTTGGCGAAGTACCTGGAGCGAACCGAGAACATCACCGTGTCCTGGCACTACATCGCGCGCGTCTGGCGCGAGGAAAGCCTGAAGCCGCACCGGTCCGGCACCTTCAAGATTTCCAAAGATCCCGCGTTCGCGGAGAAGGTGGCCGACGTGATCGGCCTGTATCTGGCCCCGCCGGGCGCCGCGGTGGTCCTCTCGATCGACGAGAAGACGCAGATCCAGGCGCTGGACCGGACCCAGCCGGTGCTGCCGGTCGCCTTCGCGGCGAGCGAGAAGCGCACCGCCGACTACGTCCGGCACGGCACCACGAACCTGTTCGCCGCCCTGAACGTCACCACTGGTGAAGTGCTCGGCGAGTGCAGGCCGACCCGGAACGGCAAGGATTTCCTGGCCTTCTTGAAGAAGGCGGTGAAACCGCACGCCGGGAAGGACATCCATGTCGTCCTGGACAACCTCTCGACGCACACCACACCCGAGGTCAAGGAGTGGCTGGTCAAGAACCCGCACATCCACTTCCATTTCACTCCCGTCGGCTCCTCGTGGCTGAACCAGATCGAGATCTGGTTCGGAATCCTGACCCGGCAGTCCATCCGCCGCGGCACGTTCTCCAGCGTCAACGTCCTGATCAAACAGATCCGCGACTACATCAACTCCTGGAACACGACAGCGAAACCGTTCACTTGGACCGCGACCGCCGACGAGGTCCTCGCGAAGGTCCGACTCGTCGCGACCAACGTGAAGAAACTCGTCAATAACAACTCGAACTGACATGAACAGGATCACGAGACACTAGAGGTACTCCGCAGCCGGCCGGGATGTCGAGGGCAAGGTACGGATTGATGCCCAAATTCCACAGGCTGCAGTGCGGCTTGACGGCCGTTGTGGGCAGCAGGGTCGGGAAATGGCCTTCCGGCGGCGCGCAATGCGCTCCGGTGTTCACCGCCTGTCCGTGAACACCTGTATTGCGGTCGGGAGACGGTTCGGCCGGCTCGGGAAATGAACTTCCCCCACTCGAAGAAGCAGATAACCCACCCGTTCCGATGGCACATCATGTGGCGCTCACAGCCGGAGAAATCCCTTCCCGCACTCCTCCGGGTGCCGGTCACACCCAAAGCGCTGATCGATGCCCGGAAGAATCCTTTCGCGTCCTCTTGGAGGCGGCCCCGGTACCGCCCGTCACCGTACAGCGCCTGCCCTGTCGGCCGCGTTCCGTACGCACGCCTGAACTCTTTCTTTTCCGATGCCATGTGCTTTTCCTCATTGCGTGACCGATTCCCGGTGGAACAGGGCACTTCTTATCCTCCTCCCGCTGTTCCGGCAGCGGCAAGTCACGAGAATCCGTTGGTCACAGCAGCCATACCCGGTACCTCTGGGCATCCAGACCTTACAAGTGGCCCTGACCAGCCCGCTCAAGAAGTCAGGACCCCACAAATGGCTCACCCGCCGCGGCCAACAGGGCATCGGCCGCTGAACCCGTTCGGACAGACATGTCCGGTGCCTGGCCCAAAGCCCCGCGCATGGCCCGGCGGCAGCCCCCCTCCGCTTCGCCCGCCACCGCAGCAGCGTGCTCCGCGAGGGCAGCCACCAGCCCAGAACTCCCGCGCCTCGCTTGACGAAAGCCGCAGAGACGCCCCCTGGCTCGCATGGACCCATGCGGGCGCCGTTACGGCCACCTCGGCAACCGACGTCGACCACCGGGCAGGCACCCGTTATCGGATTGATTATCCATTTCATCCACCCGTCGCCCTGGTGCCAGACAGCTTGATGAGGCGGTGAGGCGCTACTAATCGGCGCTCCCCCTTGCCACCCTTGCAGCAGGTCGCAGGTTGTAATTTTCACGCGCGTATACAGCTAGGAGAACCCCTGATGATTCGTCGGAGAGCGGCCGGTTGGATCGTTCTGGCCACACTGGCCGCCGTATTCCTGTCCCCGCAGTCACCGACTGCCGAGCCTGCTGCCGGCGTGCTGTCCCGGCACGCGGGGCTGCACATAAGAGCGGTGGCGTGCGGTGGCTGCCTCGACGACAGCTCCTGGGGCGGCCGAGTGCAACGGCCGAGCGCGTAGGAGAAGCAGCGCCTTTCCATCTACTCAGCCGGGACTGTCCATGTCTACGCAGAATTCGACTCAGCTATTCCTCACCTCCAGGGAGCGGGAAATCCTCGTGAAAATGTGCGAGGGCGGAACATACCAGGCCATCGCACGAGGGCTGGGGATCAGCCCGCACACCGTGGACACCCACATTCGCCGCATCCGACGCAAGACAGGAGTCACCAGCCGTTCCCAACTGGTGGTCCTGGCAGTGCAATTGGGCCTCTACCAGATCTGATCGGCAGGGGCACGCATGAACACCCGACGAGACCGCTCCCCGGTTCACGTCTTCCTGGCCGGCCAGGAAGACGAAGAGAACCTCTGCCGCTGAGCACTGCGGGGCTTCTTCTGCGTCCGGTCGGCACCCGGACCTGACTTCGGTCTTTCATGACGGGCCGCCGGATTCTCCGGCGGCCCGTTCCGGTTCGCCGGGGTGGTGATGGACAGAGTACCGGCCCGTCCGATGTCTCAACGGACGTCAAGCGGCTGCGGGGAGAACGCCGCTGCGCGGTTGCGGCACGGAGCCGATGATGCACTCAGAAGTCATCTCAATCGGTGAGTCTGCGGTGGCAGATGAGGGTGCGGGCGATGCTGGTGAGGGCGAGGAAGTGCCCGGCTTTGCGCTCATGGGCACCGGTGGGGTCGGCGGCAGCCGGCGAGCCGGGCCATGGCGCGTTCGACGGTCCAGCGGTGGCAGCCCCGTCGCTGTGAGGGCTGGACTCCTTTCCTCGCGATGCGGTGCTGGATGCCGCACCGGCGTAACCATCGCCGCAGGTGGGAGCAGCCGTGTCCCTTGCCGGCGTGGAGCTTTGCGGGTTTGCGCCGCCGGCGTCCGCGGCGGGAGCGGACGCCGGCGGCATCCCCTTGCACGAGGGGGATCAGGGCCTGGCTGTCGTGCAGGTTCGCCCCCGGGAGCCGAGCTCGTCGAGCACCAGACGGTGGAGACCGGCCCACACCCCGGCCTTCGTCCACTCGGAGAAACGCCGGTGAGCCGTCGCCCCCGACGGCCCGAACGAAGCAGTGGGCACCTGCTGCCACGTACGGCCCGACGTGGCCACGAACACGATCGCGGCCAGCCCCTCACGATCACCGTGCCGGCGCCGACCGCCGCCCTGACGCCGCGAAGGCATCTCCCGGGAAGCCCCGGAGACGATTGTCCGGCTGGCGCCCGGACTCAGGACGAGGCAATGGCCCGCCGCCCGGGCATGCCGCCGCGCACCACCCGTCGGCACCTCGCGCACATCACGGAGCGGTTGAACGCCTCAAGCCGCTTGTGGGCGGGAGTCGCCGCTGCGGCCTCCGGCCGGCTCATCCGGGGCCCGCGTGACCCATGCTGCGCAGGTCAGAGCGTTCGGCGTGCGGTAATCCAGGTGGTCCAGAGGCACCCGGGCTCTGTCAAGTAACGCCTCTTCGGGGCTTTCGGGTTCACACACATCACGATCGGATAGTCACGGCGACGGATTCGACCGGCGCATCCTGCAGTCGCCGGAGCCGGCCACACGACTTGTCGATCAACACGCCGGGTTCGAGCGAGGGCGCAGGCAGCCGGCTGACTGACATCGGTGGCCACGGCCCGCACATCTTCCGTACCCATGTGAACAACACACAACAGGTAACCGAGGAGTCAGTCATCATGAGCAACCCATTCGACAACGTCGACGGAACCTTCCTGGTCCTGGTCAACGACGAGAACCAGCACTCCCTGTGGCCCGCGTTCGTCGAGGTTCCCGCGGGCTGGAGGGTGGTTCACCCGGCGGATACCAAGCAGTCCTGCCTGGACTACGTCGAGGCCCACTGGACCGACCTGCGTCCCAAGAGCCTGATCGAGAGCACGGGATGACCCCGCTCCACCTGCCGACCTCGACCCGGCCAGGCACAGGCCTGCCTGCCGGCGAGGCGTGGCAGCCGGTCGTCGACAGCACCGACCCGTGGTTCCGCCGGTACCCGGTCGAACGCCCCGTTGCCCGACTGGTCTGCCTCCCGCACGCGGGGGGCACCGCCGGAGTGTTCCACAGCTGGCCCCAGTCGCTCGCACCCGGCATCGAGATGCTCGCCGTCCGCTACCCCGGCCGCCAGGACCGGCTGGACGATCCGTTCCCCCAGAGCCTGGAGGACCTTGCGGAGGAGATCGCCGGGCACCTGCTGCAGTACCTCGACCTGCCGGTGGCACTATTCGGCCACAGCATGGGTTCGGCCGTCGCCTACGAGGTGGCCCGCCGGCTCGAGGCCTGGAAACCGGACGCACTGGCCAGGCTCTTCGTCTCCGGCCGGGCGGCCCCCACCGACGGCCCGCGCGGCACCGGGCACCTGTCGGACGACGAGACCCTGGCCGCCTGGGCAGCGGGGTTGGGCGGCCCGGCAGCCGAGGTCTACGCCGACCCCGAACTGCGCTACATGCTGCTGTTCTCCCTCCGCGGCGACCTGCGCCTGCTGGACACCTACCGCCCGTCCGAGCTCGTGCCGCTGCACGCGCCGATCACCGCATTCGGTGGTACCGACGACCTCGGCTATCCGCCGGAAGAACTGTCCACGTGGAGCAAGGTCGCCAAAGGTGCTTTCGACGCCCGCAGCTTCAACGGGGACCACTTCTACCTCGTGCCCCACGCGGCCTCTCTGGTTGAGGAGATCTGCTCCCGTATTCCCCGGTAGCGGTTTCCGGCAAAACAGTCCCACCTCTCAGCCCCGGCGGCCGCACGAGACACAGGAGTCCCGGTGACTCCCCCGCGGACGGCGCCGTGGGCCTCACGCACCCGCTTCCTCACCAGCTCTTGCCTCGAAAGTTGATGACGATGTCCTTCTCGCGAAACGGCTCCTGGCCGCTCTCGGCACCCCAGACCGGTATCTGGATCGCCCATCATCTGGATCCGACCGGGGTTGCGTACAACATCAGCGAGTGCGTGGAAATTCACGGTCCGGTGGACGCCGGCCTGCTCCAGACGGCGCTCAGCCGGTCCGCGGCGGACATCGAAACGCTGCACATCCGGCTGGGGGAAGACGCTGACGGCCCGTACCAGTGGCTTGCCGACGAGACCGATCCCACCCTGGGCACGTGGGACTTCAGTGGCGAGGAGGATCCGACAGCAACTGCCTGGGCCTGGATGCGGACCGACACGTCCACGCCCCTGGACCTCGTCAAGGACGACCTGTGGCGGATGGCCCTGATCAAGGCGGCGGACAACCAGTTCTTCCTGTACTACCGCTATCACCACATTCTGATCGACGGGTTCAGCAGCGCTGCGTTTCTCCGCCGCATCTCCGAGGAGTACACCTCACTGTCCGCGGGTGCGCCGAACGCACAGAACTCGTTCGGACGGCTCCAGACGCTCCTGGAGGAGGACGCGTCCTACCGTCGTTCAGAGGAGTTCGAGCGCGATCGCCGGTTCTGGCAAGAACGGCTGACGGGCCTGCCCGGCAGCGTGACCCTGGCCACGCGATCCGAGCCGGTGTCCGCACAGGGGCACCTGCGCCTCACGGCGCAGGTGCCGCAATCCACCCTTGATGCCTTGCGAGACAGCGCACGCCGGGCGCGGACCAGCTGGTCGGCATTGGTGATCGGCGCAGCCGCCGCCTATCTGCACCGGATGACAGCAGCCGACGATCTGACCCTGGGCATGGCCGTGGCCGCCAGGCCGGCCGCTTTGCGGAATATCCCCGCAGTGACCTCGAACCAGGTGCCGCTCCGGTTCGCGGTCGATCCGGGGAAGTCCTTGTCCCAACTGGCTCGGGCCGCTTCACAGGAGGTCCGGCAGGCGCTGCGACACCAGCGGTACCGGTACGAGGACGTACGACGCGATCTGAAGCTGGTCGACGACGGGGCAGGAGTGTTCGGCCTGTCCGTCAACATCATGCCGTTCGACTTCAACCTGCGATTCGGAACGCACTCCGTCACCGCGCACAACATCTCCAACGGCCCGGTGCAGGACCTTGCCCTCGCCGTTCTGGAGCGGTCCGACGGGAATGGCCTGACCGTCATCTTCGACGCCAACCCGAGCCTTTACAACGAGTCGGAAGTAGCTGCACACCAGAAGCGCTTCCTGCGCGTCCTGGAGGCGTTCGCATCAGCCGATCCCCACACACCGATCGGGCGAATCGACCTGCTCGATGCCGATGAGCGCACACGTCTCCTGTCTGCCTGGGGAGCCGGCGAGACGGCCCCCACGAACGCGTCGGCACTGCTGCCGGGGTTGTTCGAGGCGCAGGTGGTGCGCACTCCGGAGGCGACCGCGGTGGTCTTCGAGGGGCAGGAGCTGAGTTACGCGGAGCTGAACGCACGCGCGAACCGGCTGGCACACCTGCTCATCAGGTCGGGGGTGGGTGTCGAGGACCGGGTGGCCGTGCTGCAGGAACGGTCGGTCGACCTGGTGGTGTCGACCCTGGCGGTGCTGAAGGCCGGCGGGACCTACGTGCCGCTGGACGGGCGGTCACCGGCAAAGCGGCTGCGGGCGGTGATGGCGGACACCGGGGCCTCGGTCCTCCTGACGGACCGGGCCTCGGCCGGTGTGGAGTTCGGCCACGCGGCACAGGTGCTGGTGGTCGACGACACCACAAAGCCGGCGGACATGCCGTCGAACGATCCGGCAGTGGCCCGGCATCCCGGGCAACTCGCGTACGTGATGTACACATCGGGGTCGACAGGTGTGCCCAAGGGTGTCGCGGTCACGCACACGAACGTGGTGGCACTGGCCGCGGACCGCCGCTTCCGCGCGGACGCGCACCGGCGGGTGCTGATGCACTCCCCGCACGCGTTCGACGCGTCCACCTACGAGATGTGGGTGCCGCTGCTGTCCGGCGGCACCGTCGTGATCGCCCCGCCCGGCGAACTCGACGCCCCGGCACTCGAACAGGTGATCAGAAGCGGGGGTGTCTCGGCGCTGTGGCTGACGGCCGGCTTGTTCCGGCTGCTGACGGAGGAGTCGGCGGCGTCCTTTGCCGGGGTGCGTGAGGTGTGGACCGGCGGTGACCTGGTGCCGGCCCCGGCCCTGCGACGGGTGCTGGAGGCATGCCCGGGCACCGTGGTCACCGACGGGTACGGCCCGACGGAGACGACGACGTTCGCCACCTGCCACCCGCTGCGGTCGCCGGCGGAAGTTGCGGACACCGTACCGATCGGCAAGCCGATGGACGGCATGCGAACGTACGTGTTGGACACGGGCCTGCAACCCGTTCCGGTCGGAGTGACCGGCGAACTCTACATCGCCGGCACGGGCCTGGCCCGCGGCTACCTGAACCGCCCGGGCCTCACCGCCGAACGCTTCCTCGCCGACCCCTTCGGCCCGCCCAAAACCCGCATGTACCGCACCGGCGACCTGGTGCGGTGGAACACCGGCGGAGAACTGGTATTCGTCGGCCGCGCCGACGACCAGGTCAAGATCCGCGGCTTCCGCATCGAACCCGGCGAGATCGAAACCGCACTCGCCGCACTCGACGAAGTCACCCAGGCCGCAGTCGTGGTACGGGAGGACCAGCCCGGCGTCAAACGCCTGGTGGCCTACGTCATCACTGACACACCCGCCGAGACCGACACCACCGCCCTCCACCACTCACTGTCGGCACTGCTGCCGGACTACATGGTGCCCTCGGCATTCGTGGTGCTGGAAGAGCTGCCGCTCACACCGAACGGGAAGCTGGACCGCAGGGTGCTGCCTGCGCCGGAGGTGACGGTTTCCGTGTCGGGCCGGGCGCCGCGTACTGCGCGTGAGGAGCTGCTGGCCGGTCTGTTCGCCGAGGTTCTGGGTCTTGCGGGTGTGGGGATCGATGACGGTTTCTTCGATCTGGGCGGCGACTCGATCGTCTCGATCCAGCTGGTGTCCCGGGCCCGCAAGGCCGGCCTGGTCCTCTCTCCGCGGGATGTGTTCGTCCACAAGACTGTGGCGGCGCTGGCCGGGGTTGCCAGGGAGCTGGATGAGGTTGTTGCCGAGGCGGTGGGTGCGGGTGTCGGTGCGGTGGGGCTGACCCCGATCGTTCACTGGCTGCGTGAGCAGGGCGGTCCGGTCGACGGTTTCTACCAGTCGATGCTGGTGCAGGCACCTGCCGAGGCAGGTCTGGAGGACCTGACTGCGGCCGTGCAGGCGGTGCTGGACCGGCATGACGCCCTGCGCATGCGGCTGTCCCGCGGTCAGGACGGCTGGGAACTGGAGATCGCACCGGCCGGTGCGGTGCCGGCAGCGAAGTGCCTGACCCGGGTCGACGTCCGGGGGGCGGGGGCGGGGGTGCTGCGTGAGGTGGTGGCCGAGGAGACCCGGGCAGCTCAGGGACGGCTGGCGCCTGAGTCGGGTGTGATGGTGCAGGTGGTGTGGTTCGATGCGGGACCGCAGGTGCCGGGCCGGCTGCTGGTGATGGTGCATCACCTGGCTGTGGACGGGGTGTCGTGGCGCATCCTGCTGCCGGATCTCCGCTCGGCGTGGGAGCAGGTGGTCGCCGGGCGCCGGCCGGTGCTGGACGCGGTGCCGACATCGCTGCGGACGTGGGCCGGCCGGCTTGCCCGGGAGGCTGTCGAGCCCGGCCGTGTCGCCGAGCTCGGCCTGTGGTCATCAATGGTTGCGGGTGACGCATCGCTGCTGACCGGGCGGGCACTGGACCCGGCAAGGGATGTTGCGGCAACAGTGCGTTCGCTGGAACTGGTGCTGCCGGCAGAGGTGGTCACGCCGGTGCTGACCACGCTGCCCGCAGCGTTCCACGCACATGTCAACGACGTCCTGCTGACCGCACTCGGTGCGGCAGTGAACGAGTGGACGCGACGCCGTGGTGCGGACACCGGCTCCGGGGTACTGATCGATCTGGAGAGTCACGGCCGGGAAGAAAACATCGCAGGCCCCGACCTGGAGAGTCACGGCCGGGAGAAGACCATCGCAGGCGTCGACCTGTCCCGCACGGTCGGTTGGTTCACCTCCGCGTATCCGGTGCGCCTTGCGCCCGGGGCGGCAGGTGTGGGTGACGGACCTGCTCTGGCGGGGGCGTTGAAGGCGGTCAAGGAACAACTGCGTGCGGTGCCGGACAACGGCATCGGCTACGGCCTGCTGCGCCACCTCAACCCCGGCACCGCACCCGTGCTGGCCGCGGGCAGCCGCCCGCAGATCGGATTCAACTACCTCGGCCGGTTCCCCGCCGCCAGTGAAGGCAGCACAACGGACTGGGCAGCAGCGCCGGAAGCCGCGACGCTGAGTGCGGGTAATGACGATTCCAGGCCTGTGCCGCATGTTCTGGAGGTCAACGCGCTGACCGAGGACCACCCCGACGGTCCGCGGCTGGTGGCGTCCTGGTCCTGGCCCAACGCCGTCCTGACCGAGAAGGAAGTGCGTGAGCTGGCGGAAGACTGGTTCACCGCACTGCGGACGCTTGCCGCACACGCGGCAGAACCCAATACCGGCGGACTGACCCCCTCAGACCTGCCCCTGGTCACCCTGGGCCAGGAAGAGATCGAGGAACTGGAAGCCCAGCACACCGCCACCGGCGTCACTGACATCCTGCCACTGTCACCCCTGCAGGACGGTCTGCTCTTCCACGCCCTCTACAACAACGACGAACACAGCGTCGACGTCTACAACACACAGTTCGCCCTGCACCTGAACGGAAACCTCGACGAACACGCCCTGAAGGCTGCGGGCCAGGCCCTGCTGGAGCGCTACCCGAACCTGCGAGCCGCATTCGTCCAGGCCGGATCCGGGCAGACGATCCAGATCATCGCCCCCCGGACCGAACTGCCGTGGAGCAAGACAGACCTGACCGCACTGCCCGAACACCAGCAGCACGAACAGCTGCAGCACCTGCTCGACAAGGACCGCATCCACCGGTTCGACATGACCACCGCCCCACTGCTGCGCTTCACCCTGGTCCGGCTCGCCGCCGACCGGCACGTACTGGTCTTCACCAGCCACCACATCCTCTTCGACGGCTGGTCCCTGCCACTGGTCATCGGTGAACTGTTCACCCTCTACAAACAGGACAGCTCCGCCCTGCCACCGGCCCCCGCCTTCAAGAACTACCTGCAGTGGCTGACCGCACAGGACCGGGAGGCAGGCCGGGAGGCCTGGCGTCAGGCACTGGCCGGCCTGGAGGAACCCACACTCCTCGCCCCGGCCGGCAGCGACCGCGAACCGGTCCTGCCCGAACAGGTCGACATCGAACTGAGCGAAGAATTCACCACAGCACTCACCACAGCCACACGAGCCGCGGGACTGACACTCAACACCCTGGTCCAGGGAGCCTGGGCAGTCCTCCTCTCCCGGATGACCGGCAAACAGGACGTGGTCTTCGGCGCAACGGTCTCCGGCCGCCCGGCAGAACTCGCCGGAGTGGAGAACATGATCGGCCTGTTCATCAACACCCTGCCGGTGAGGGCCCGACTGGACCCCGCCGAACCCCTGACCGGCCTCCTGGCCCGGATCCAGGACCAGCAGTCCGCACTCATCACCCACCAGCACATCCAGCTCGCCGACATCCAGCGCACCGCCGGACACGGCGAACTCTTCGACACCACCGTCGTCTTCGAGAACTACCCCCTCGACAGCGAAACCCTCACCGAACTCGCACCCGGCATCCAAGTCACCGACATCGAAGGACGCGACGCCACCCACTACCCACTCGGCCTGGTAGCACTCCCCGGACACCGACTGCGCCTCGGCCTAAGCTACCGGCCCGACATCTTCGACCGCCAGGACATCGAGCAGTGGGCCACCCGCCTCCAGCAGATCCTGAAAGCATTCACCACCGACGCGAAGATGCCGGTAGCCCGGGTGGACGTGCTGTCCGCACAGGAACGCGCCGAGATCGAAGCGGAGTGGAACAACACCTGCGCTCACGTGCCCCCGGCCACACTCCCGGAACTGTTCCAGGCACAGGCGGCCCGCACCCCGGACGCGACCGCGGTGGTCTTCGAAGGACAGGAACTGACCTACGCCGAACTGAACACGCAGGCCAACCGCCTGGCCCACCGCCTGCTGGCCACAGGCGCAGGCCCCGAACAGTTCGTGGCCGTCGCACTGGAACGGTCGGCGCAGATGGTCGTCGCACTGCTGGCAGTCCTCAAAACCGGCGCCGCCTACGTACCGATCGACCCCGGTTACCCGGCCGAACGGATCAGATACATCCTCGACGATGCCGCACCGGCCATCACGGTCACCACACGGCACACCGCACCAGAACTGCCCGCCGGCAAAAGCGGCACCGGGTTCGTCCTGCTCGACGAACCCAACACCCCCGACACGGACACGGATGCCTGCCCGGGCGCCTGCCCGGATCCCACGGACACCGACCGGCCGTCCCCGCTCACCCCGGCACACCCCGCGTATGTCATCTACACCTCCGGCTCCACCGGCCGCCCCAAGGGCGTGGTGGTACCGCACCAGAACGTCGTACGCCTGATGGGAGCAACCGACCACTGGTTCGGCTTCAGCGACCAGGACATCTGGACGGTATTCCACTCCTACGCCTTCGACTTCTCCGTGTGGGAGATCTGGGGCCCCCTGCTGACCGGCGGCCGCCTCGTCATCGTCCCCTACCTGACCAGCAGATCACCCGCCGACCTCCTGAAACTCCTCGCCCGCGAACACGTCACCGTCCTCAACCAGACCCCCTCGGCGTTCTACCAACTGCTCCGCGAGGAGAAAGACACACCCACCGGCGCACTGGCCGCCCTGCGCACCGTCATCTTCGGCGGCGAAGCACTCGACCTCAGCCAACTGCGCCAGTGGTACCGGGACCACCCGCACGACGGACCCGACATGGTCAACATGTACGGAATCACCGAAACCACAGTCCACGTCACCCACACCCTGCTCGACCCCGAAACCGTCGACAACGCCCACGGCAGCATCATCGGCCGCTCAATCCCGGACCTGAACCTCTACGTCCTGGACACCACCATGCAACCCGCCCCGGCCGGGGTGACCGGCGAACTCTACGTAGCCGGCGCAGGCCTCGCCCGCGGCTACCTGAACCGCCCGGGCCTCACCGCCGAACGCTTCCTCGCCGACCCCTTCGGCCCGCCCGGAACCCGCATGTACCGCACCGGCGACCTCGTACGACGCCACACAGACAACAACCTCCAATACATCGGCCGCGCCGACGACCAGGTCAAAATCCGCGGCTTCCGCATCGAACTCGGCGAAATCGAAACCGCACTCGCCACACTCGACGAAGTCACCCAGGCCGCGGTCGTGGTGCGGGAGGACCAGCCGGGTGTCAAACGGCTGGCCGGTTACGTGGTGCCGGCGGCCGGGGCTGTGCTGGATGTGGATGCTCTGCGGGCGCATGTAGCTGCGATGGTCCCGGATTACATGGTGCCGTCGGCGTTCGTGGTGCTGGATGAGCTGCCGCTGACTGCGAACGGGAAGCTGGACCGCAGGGTGCTGCCTGCGCCGGAGGTGACGGTTTCCGTGTCGGGCCGGGCGCCGCGTACTGCGCGTGAGGAGCTGCTGGCCGGTCTGTTCGCCGAGGTTCTGGGTCTTGCGGGTGTGGGGATCGATGACGGTTTCTTCGATCTGGGCGGCGACTCGATCGTCTCGATCCAGCTGGTGTCCCGGGCCCGCAAGGCCGGCCTGGTCCTCTCTCCGCGGGATGTGTTCGTCCACAAGACTGTGGCGGCGCTGGCCGGGGTTGCCAGGGAGCTGGATGAGGTTGTTGCCGAGGCGGTGGGTGCGGGTGTCGGTGCGGTGGGGCTGACCCCGATCGTTCACTGGCTGCGTGAGCAGGGCGGTCCGGTCGACGGTTTCTACCAGTCGATGCTGGTGCAGGCACCTGCCGAGGCAGGTCTGGAGGACCTGACTGCGGCCGTGCAGGCGGTGCTGGACCGGCATGACGCCCTGCGCATGCGGCTGTCCCGCGGTCAGGACGGCTGGGAACTGGAGATCGCACCGGCCGGTGCGGTGCCGGCAGCGAAGTGCCTGACCCGGGTCGACGTCCGGGGGGCGGGGGCGGGGGTGCTGCGTGAGGTGGTGGCCGAGGAGACCCGGGCAGCTCAGGGACGGCTGGCGCCTGAGTCGGGTGTGATGGTGCAGGTGGTGTGGTTCGATGCGGGACCGCAGGTGCCGGGCCGGCTGCTGGTGATGGTGCATCACCTGGCTGTGGACGGGGTGTCGTGGCGCATCCTGCTGCCGGATCTCCGCTCGGCGTGGGAGCAGGTGGTCGCCGGGCGCCGGCCGGTGCTGGACGCGGTGCCGACATCGCTGCGGACGTGGGCCGGCCGGCTTGCCCGGGAGGCTGTCGAGCCCGGCCGTGTCGCCGAGCTCGGCCTGTGGTCATCAATGGTTGCGGGTGACGCATCGCTGCTGACCGGGCGGGCACTGGACCCGGCAAGGGATGTTGCGGCAACAGTGCGTTCGCTGGAACTGGTGCTGCCGGCAGAGGTGGTCACGCCGGTGCTGACCACGCTGCCCGCAGCGTTCCACGCACATGTCAACGACGTCCTGCTGACCGCACTCGGTGCGGCAGTGAACGAGTGGACGCGACGCCGTGGTGCGGACACCGGCTCCGGGGTACTGATCGATCTGGAGGGTCACGGCCGGGAGGAGATCGTCGCGGGTGTGGATCTGTCCCGCACGGTCGGTTGGTTCACCTCCGCGTATCCGGTGCGTCTTGTGCCCGGGGCGGCGGGTGTGGGTGACGGGCCTGCTCTGGCGGGGGCGTTGAAGGCGGTCAAGGAACAGTTGCGTGCGGTGCCGGACAACGGTATCGGCTACGGCCTGCTGCGCCATCTCAACGCCGGCACCGCACCTGTGCTGGCCGCGGGCAGCCGCCCGCAGATCGGGTTCAACTACCTCGGCCGGTTCCCCGCCGCCAGTGAAGGCAGCACAACGGACTGGGCAGCAGCGCCGGAGGCAGCGGCTCTGGGATCGGGCGCGGATGAGACCAGGCCTGTGCCGCATGTTCTGGAGGTCAACGCGCTGACCGAGGACCACCCCGACGGTCCGCGGCTGGTGGCGTCCTGGTCCTGGCCCAACGCCGTCCTGACCGAGAAGGAAGTGCGTGAGCTGGCGGAAGACTGGTTCACCGCACTGCGGACGCTTGCCGCACACGCGGCAGAACCCAATACCGGCGGACTGACCCCCTCAGACCTGCCCCTGGTCACCCTGGGCCAGGAAGAGATCGAGGAACTGGAAGCCCAGCACACCGCCACCGGCGTCACTGACATCCTGCCACTGTCACCCCTGCAGGACGGTCTGCTCTTCCACGCCCTCTACAACAACGACGAACACAGCGTCGACGTCTACAACACACAGTTCGCCCTGCACCTGAACGGAAACCTCGACGAACACGCCCTGAAGGCTGCGGGCCAGGCCCTGCTGGAGCGCTACCCGAACCTGCGAGCCGCATTCGTCCAGGCCGGATCCGGGCAGACGATCCAGATCATCGCCCCCCGGACCGAACTGCCGTGGAGCAAGACAGACCTGACCGCACTGCCCGAACACCAGCAGCACGAACAGCTGCAGCACCTGCTCGACAAGGACCGCATCCACCGGTTCGACATGACCACCGCCCCACTGCTGCGCTTCACCCTGGTCCGGCTCGCCGCCGACCGGCACGTACTGGTCTTCACCAGCCACCACATCCTCTTCGACGGCTGGTCCCTGCCACTGGTCATCGGTGAACTGTTCACCCTCTACAAACAGGACAGCTCCGCCCTGCCACCGGCCCCCGCCTTCAAGAACTACCTGCAGTGGCTGACCGCACAGGACCGGGAGGCAGGCCGGGAGGCCTGGCGTCAGGCACTGGCCGGCCTGGAGGAACCCACACTCCTCGCCCCGGCCGGCAGCGACCGCGAACCGGTCCTGCCCGAACAGGTCGACATCGAACTGAGCGAAGAATTCACCACAGCACTCACCACAGCCACACGAGCCGCGGGACTGACACTCAACACCCTGGTCCAGGGAGCCTGGGCAGTCCTCCTCTCCCGGATGACCGGCAAACAGGACGTGGTCTTCGGCGCAACGGTCTCCGGCCGCCCGGCAGAACTCGCCGGAGTGGAGAACATGATCGGCCTGTTCATCAACACCCTGCCGGTGAGGGCCCGACTGGACCCCGCCGAACCCCTGACCGGCCTCCTGGCCCGGATCCAGG
The DNA here is from genome assembly GCF_035994185.1 of Streptomyces sp. NBC_01217. Classification (NCBI taxonomy): domain Bacteria; kingdom Bacillati; phylum Actinomycetota; class Actinomycetes; order Kitasatosporales; family Streptomycetaceae; genus Streptomyces; species Streptomyces sp. NBC_01217. Next base: position 8,741,932 of record NZ_CP108538.1, on the reverse strand, counting down.
ACCAGCAGTCCGCACTCATCACCCACCAGCACATCCAGCTCGCCGACATCCAGCGCACCGCCGGACACGGCGAACTCTTCGACACCACCGTCGTCTTCGAGAACTACCCCCTCGACAGCGAAACCCTCACCGAACTCGCACCCGGCATCCAAGTCACCGACATCGAAGGACGCGACGCCACCCACTACCCACTCGGCCTGGTAGCACTCCCCGGACACCGACTGCGCCTCGGCCTAAGCTACCGGCCCGACATCTTCGACCGCCAGGACATCGAGCAGTGGGCCACCCGCCTCCAGCAGATCCTGAAAGCATTCGCCGTATCTCCTGGCACGCGAGTGGGAGCGGTGGACACGCTCGGCACCGGGGAGCGAGAACTGCTGCTGGGCGGGTGGAGCGGAAGGGTCGGCGCCGCCGCGTCCACGACACTGGCGGATCTGCTCACGGCACAGGCGCGTCGCGCCCCCGACGCGACCGCGGTGGTCTTCGGCGGCCAGACATTGACGTTCCTGGAGCTGGACCGACGAGCGAACCGGCTGGCACGTCTGCTCATCGACCGGGAAGTAGGCCCGGAGAAAACCGTGGCCCTGGTCCAGTCGCGATGCGTCGACGCTGTCGTGGCCATCTTCGGCGTACTCAAAGCCGGCGCGGCCTACGTACCGATCGACCCGGGCTATCCCGCGGAACGCGTCGGCCACATGCTGGCCGATGCCGCTCCCGCGCTGGTGATCACCGATGCGGAGAGCAGGGGCAGCCTGACGGGGGAACTGGTGGCCCCTGTGATGCTCCTCGGGAGCCCGGAAGTGTCAGCGGAGCTGGCCGCGGTGTCCGACGCGGAGGTGACCGACGCGGACAGGCTGTCGCCGCTGCGGCCGTCGCACCCGGCGCTGGTGATCTACACCTCCGGCTCCACCGGCCGCCCCAAGGGGGTCGTGCTCGGGCACGCGGGCGTGGTGAACCTGTTCGAGCAGCATCGCTCCTCGCTCTACGGTCCGGCTGTCGCAGCCTCCGGGCAGGCCCGGTTCCGTGTCGCCCTGACGGCCTCGCTGTCCTTCGACGCGACCTGGGCCGAACTGTTGTGGATGCTGAACGGGCACGAGCTCCACCTCGTCGGCGACGATGTGCGCCGCGATGCCGAGGCGGTGATCGACTATGTGCAGAGGCACCGCATCGACCTGCTGGACACCACCCCGTCGTTCGCCGAGCAACTGGTCGCGAGCGGGCTGCTGGAGGCGCCCCACCGGCCCCACGTCCTGCTGCTGGGCGGAGAAGCCGTGAGCTCCTCGCTGTGGGAGACACTGCAGCAGGTCTCGCGTCCGGCCGCGTTCAACTTCTACGGGCCCACCGAGACCACCGTCGATGCGCTGTATCGCCCCCTGCACGGTTCCTCGCAGCCCTCGATCGGCCGTCCCGTGGGCAACACACGCGTGTACGTGCTGGACGCGGGACTGCAGCCGGTGCCGGCTGGGGTGGCGGGCGAGCTGTACATCGCGGGTGCGGGTCTGGCCCGGGGCTACCTGGGCCGGGCGGACCTGACCGCGGACCGGTTCGTGGCCGATCCGTACGGTGAGCCCGGAACCCGGATGTACCGCAGTGGTGACGTGGTCCGCTGGACCGAGGACGGTGAGGTGGTGTTCGTCGGCCGGGCCGACGACCAGGTCAAGCTGCGCGGCTTCCGTATCGAGCTCGCCGAGGTGGAGTCCGTGCTGGCCCGCTTTGCCGAGGTGGCCCAGGCCGCCGTGGTGGTGCGCGAGGACCAGCCGGGCCTCAAGCGTCTGGTCGGCTACGTCGTTGCTTCGGCCGGCGTCGAGGACCTGAGCCCGCGGGAGTTGCGCGAGCGTGTCGCGGCAGAGCTGCCGGACTACATGGTGCCTGCCGCGGTGGTGGTGATGAGGGAGCTGCCGCTCGGTGCCACGGGCAAGCTGGACCGGGCCGCCCTGCCGGTTCCGGAGATCACCGGCTCGGGAACGGGCCGTGCCCCGCAGACGCCTCGTGAAGTGGCACTGGCCGAGGTGTTCATCCAGGTACTGGGCCTGTCCGGGGTCGGTGCCGATGACAGCTTCTTCGATCTGGGCGGCGACTCGATCGTCTCGATCCAGCTGGTGTCCCGGGCCCGCAAGGCCGGCCTGGTCATCTCTCCGCGGGACGTGTTCGTCCACAGGACGGTGGCGGCGCTGGCCGGGGTGGTGCGGGATGCGGAGCCGGTGGAGCCGGGGGCCGGCAAGCAGAGCGGCTCCGTGCCGCTGATCGAACTGGACCGGGACGAACTGGCCGCCATGGAAGCCGAATGGCTCAGAACGAACAAGCAGCCAGGTTTTGAAGCGGTTCTGCCTCTGTCGCCGTTGCAGGAAGGGTTCCTCTTCCACGCCCTGTACGACGAGGGCACGGTGGATCCCTACATCACGCAGTCGGCCATGAAGATCGAGGGACCGCTGCGGGCGCAAGGCATGCGAGCCGCGGCGAAGGCGCTGCTGCAGCGGCACGCCGTTCTGCGCACGGGATTCCTGCAACGGCGCTCCGGCCAGACCGTGCAGGTGATCGCACGGGACGTGGACCTTGCATGGTCCGAGACGGACCTGAGCACCCTGGACGCCACACCCCAGCAGCAGGAGCTGGAGCGGCTGCTGAGCCAGGACCAGGCCCGCCGGTTCGACATGGCAGCGGCACCCCTGGTCCGGTTCACCCTGGTCCGCCTCGCCGCCGACCGGCACGTACTGATGATGACCAATCACCACATCCTGCTCGACGGCTGGTCCGTGCCCCTGGTCCTGGAGGACCTGTTCGCCCTCTACGCCGGCGACGGGGAGCACCACGCACTGCCGCAGGTCACCCCGTTCACCGACTACCTCAGATGGCTGGCCGGCCGGGACCCGCAGGCAGCCCAGACAGCATGGCGTGGGGCACTGGCCGACCTGGAGGAACCCACACTGGTCGCTCCCGCCGACACCGCTCACGCCTCCGTGACCCCCGAAATGGTCGTGACAGAGCTGCCGGAGGAACTCACCTCCGCGCTGACCGCCACCGCACGCAAGGCCGGCCTGACACTGAACACACTGGTCCAGGGCGCCTGGGCCGTGATGCTGTCGCGGATGACCGGACAGAGCGACGTGGTCTTCGGCGCCACCGTCTCGGGCCGGCCCCCCGAACTGCCCGGCGTGGAGGACATCGTCGGGCTGCTGATGAACACCGTCCCGGTCCGCGTCCGCATCGACCCCGCCGACACCCTGACCCGCCTCCTGGCCCGCATCCAGGACCAGCAGACCGCACTCATGGACCACGCACACCTGCCCCTGGCCGACATCCAGCAACTCTCCGGCTTCACCAAACTGTTCGACACCTCCACCGTGTTCGAGAACATGCCCATGGAGACCGACGCCCTCGGGGCGTTGGCCGGTCTGCGGGCGAGCCTCTTGCATCACGACGACGGGGCGGGGTTCATGCACTTCCCGCTCAGCCTGACGGCTCTCCCCGGGGCCCGGATGACCCTGGCACTGAGCTACCGGCCCGACATCTTCGACCGGGCCTGGGCGCAGGGGGTGTGTCAGTGGCTGGGCCGGATCCTGGAGAGCGCGGTCACGGCCCCCGGCACACCGATCGGCCGGATCGACATCCTCGATGCGGCTGAGCGCCGCCGTGTGCTGGAGGAATGGAACGACACCCAGGTGGAGCTGCCCACCGCCACGGTGGCGGGGTTGTTCGAGGCGCAGGTGGTGCGCACTCCGGAGGCGACCGCGGTGGTCTTCGAGGGGCAGGAGCTGAGTTACGCGGAGCTGAACGCACGCGCGAACCGGCTGGCACACCTGCTCATCAGGTCGGGGGTGGGTGTCGAGGACCGGGTGGCCGTGCTGCAGGAACGGTCGGTCGACCTGGTGGTGTCGACCCTGGCGGTGCTGAAGGCCGGCGGGACCTACGTGCCGCTGGACGGGCGGTCACCGGCAAAGCGGCTGCGGGCGGTGATGGCGGACACCGGGGCCTCGGTCCTCCTGACGGACCGGGCCTCGGCCGGTGTGGAGTTCGGCCACGCGGCACAGGTGCTGGTGGTCGACGACACCACAAAGCCGGCGGACATGCCGTCGAACGATCCGGCAGTGGCCCGGCATCCCGGGCAACTCGCGTACGTGATGTACACATCGGGGTCGACAGGTGTGCCCAAGGGTGTCGCGGTCACGCACACGAACGTGGTGGCACTGGCCGCGGACCGCCGCTTCCGCGCGGACGCGCACCGGCGGGTGCTGATGCACTCCCCGCACGCGTTCGACGCGTCCACCTACGAGATGTGGGTGCCGCTGCTGTCCGGCGGCACCGTCGTGATCGCCCCGCCCGGCGAACTCGACGCCCCGGCACTCGAGCAGGTGATCACCGGTCAGGAAGTTACCGCCCTGTTCATGACGATCGGGCTCTTCCGGCTGCTGGCGCAGGAGTCGGCGGCGTCCTT